>JAJDDP010000227.1 GCA_029260235.1 Phycisphaerae bacterium
ATGCAGTCGTTCGTAGAATGCATGCCCGGGAAAGGAAGGCAAATCTTGCGTAGCCAGCCAGAAACCTGCCTGCACATCCTTGCGCCGGCCCATCGCCATAAGTGATCCTCCATGATCCGCACATCCGAACTGGCAGCCTACGCCATACCACGGCTGTCAAGGGACTTTTGCAACGGACTGGTAGGGCACTTGCGGATGTTGTCAAGCCTGGGGGCGGACTCAGTCGGCGTGGAAGTGAATCCGCTCTTCCAGGCGTTATATAGTCAGCCCGACGACCAAGGGACTGTCCAAGGTGGTAGCGGCGTTGGTGGGCACCTCAAACTTCTCCTGGGGAAGTTCCCCGCTGACGCAGAGTTGGCCGAGGCTGTCGGTGGCGGGTACGACCTATTTATCTCCAAGAACGTCTTGAAACGCGGCTACATCCACCCAGCCAAGAAAGTCGACCCGAGGATGACCATCCAACTCGGCGTGGATGACAAGGTCTATGTTCAGGCGATGCATAGCATGCTCAATTGTGGCGGCTTGGCGATCATCTACAACATCTGCCCTGCCATGGCCAAACAGGACGATCCGTACATCCCCTGGGCTGACGGGCGCTGCCCGTTTGATCGAACACTCTTGGAAGACGCCGGCTTTGAAGTATTGGCCTATGATCAGGACGACTCCTTGGCCATCCATGAATTCTGGATGACGCTCAATCTGAACCGAGGGCAAGATCGCGCTGCCCTGGGCAAGACTATTTTTGCCACCTACACGCTCATCCGAAAGCGGTAGCCAGACTCCGATCCATTCTTCAACAGGATTGACATGACCTCATCCCGCGCGGTGCTATAATGAGGCCATGATTGAATCCCAAGAGAATGCGGCCACGCTCGATAAGGCTAGCCCGACCGTATGCGTGCGAACGGCTGTCTACCATACCTTCATCTATAAGAAGATGGTGGGGCAGGCGTCACCCGATGCCAAACCGGGTGACGTGGTAACCGTCACGGACAAGAACGGGATACGTCTGGGGCATGCGTTCTACAACCCGCGTTCGAGTATCACCCTGCGCATGTTGCAATTCGGTGATCGCCCGTTTGACGACGCGTTTTGGAAAGAAACCATCCTTCGGGCGGTGGCACTTAGAATCGGGGTGCTCAATCTCGACCGACATACCGACGCCTACCGCTTGGTCCATTCTGAAGGCGACGGCATTAGCGGCTTGGTGGTTGATAAGTACGGCGACTGCCTGTCAATCGAGGTGTTTAGCCTAGGGATCTGGAGGCAAATCGAGCGTCTCTTGCCCCTATTGCACGAAGCTGCCGGTACGAAGCACCATCTCGTTCGTATCGACAGCCGGGTTCAAGAACAAGAAGGCTTCAAGGCTGATCCGATTCAATCCGAAGGTATGCCCAAAGCAATTGAAATCCGTGAAAATGATTTGAGATTTCAGATCCAATTTGAACCGGGGCATAAGACGGGCTTTTTCTGTGACCAGCGGGATAACCGTCAGCGACTTGCTGCCTTGACGCGGGGTCGAGATGTGCTCGATCTCTGCAGTTACACAGGCGCGTTTGGCCTCTATGCCATGAAGCAAGGTGGGGCCAAGAGTGTGACCTGCGTGGATCTAGACGAACGGCCCATCGAACAAGCCCAGAAGAACGCCAACTTGAATCAAGCACGGATGAAAACGGTTCACTCGGACGCGTTCATCTATATGCGACAGATGGGGGAGAATCAGCGCCTGTTCGATGTGGTAGTGCTCGATCCGCCCAAACTGGTTTTTGGCAAGAATGACACCGGTCAGGGACGGTTCAAGTACGCCGACTTGAATCGGCTGGCTGCGGGCTTGGTTAGGCCGGGGGGCATCTTGCTGACCTGTTCGTGCAGCGGAGCACTACCGGCCGACGAGTTCACCAAGTTGGTGATTTCATCGACCCAGCGAGCAGGGCGAGAACCCCAGCTTCTGGGCACCAATGGTCCGGGGATGGATCACCCCGTCTCGCCGCGGTGCGCAGAATCTTCCTACCTAAAGGCTGTCTGGCTGCGATTGATGTGACCGAATCTGCAGTCAGCCGCGGTCCTCGACAAGCAACCTATCTCTTCTGGATTGGCTCATAGGACCTGGGCGTGGCCCCTATATAAATCTGTCGAGGACGATAGATGCGCCCGGCGCCTTCGGTCATTTCTTTCCACTGAGCGATCCAGCCCGGTAGTCGGCCCATGGCGAAGATGACGGTGAACATGTCGGTGGGAATGCCAATCGCCCGGTACATGATGCCGCTGTAGAAATCAACGTTGGGGAACAGTTTTCGCTCAATGAAGTACTCGTCATTGAGTGCCGTCTCTTCGAGTTTGGCTGCTATCTCAAGCAGGGGGTCGTCTATGCCCAGTTCTTTGAGTAGGGCATCACTGCTCTTCTTGATGATATTCGCCCGGGGGTCGAAGTTCTTGTACACGCGGTGCCCAAAGCCCATGAGGCGGAAGGAGTCTTTCTTGTCCTTGGCTTTGGCGATGTACTTGCTCGCATCGCCGCCGTCATCGTAGATCCGTTGCAGCATTTCGATGACTTTTTGATTGGCACCGCCATGAAGTGGTCCCCACAAGGCGCTGATCCCAGCCGATATGCAGGCATAGAGGTTGGCTTGGCTACTACCTACCATACGCACCGTGGAGGCAGAGCAGTTCTGCTCGTGATCGGCGTGGAGGATGAGCAGCTGATCGAGCGCGTGGCTGACCGTAGGTTTGATCTCGTAAGGCTCGCAGGGAACCGAGAACATCATCTTGAGAAAATTGCAGCAGAAATCCAGCGAGTTGTCCGGATAGATGGTCGGTTGGCCTACCGATTTCTTGTACGAGTAGGCAGCGATGGTCGCAATCTTGGCGATCAGCCGGCGGATGGTCAGATTAACGTGTTCAGGATGACCGGCGTTAATGGCGTTTTGATAGAAGGTGGACAGCGACGCAGTCATGGCGGCCAGGATGGCCATTGGATGCGCGTCCCGAGGATAGGCGTCGAAAAAGTGCCGCATATCTTCTTGCAACATGGTGTGCCTAGTTAGGTCGCTTTCAAAGTCATCGAGCTCAGCCCTTTTGGGGAGCTCGCCGTATATCAGCAAGTAACTCACCTCGGTGAAGCTGGAGTGAGCGCAGAGATCCTCGATTGAGTAGCCGCGGTAGTGCAGGATGCCGGCTTCGCCGTTGATGAAAGTAATAGTGCTCTCGCAAGAGCCGGTGTTGCCATACCCCTCGTCCAAGGTGATCAACCCGGAGGTCGCCCTCAGCTCTGAAATGTCGATGGCTAACTCGTGCTCGGTGCCCTCGACAACGGGAAGTTCATAGGACTGACCATCGATGGTGAGTGTTGCATTCCTGCTCATGGCTTTGCGCTCCGCTGGTGGTCTTGTTGAGACGCCGGATGTGCGATCTGGGTCATAACGTATCTATCGGCAGCATCAGAGCCCGGGATTTCCCCGGAGCTGTCAAGCATGAAGAGGGACCGAAATTATCGTCCCGAACTTGATGACATAGGCAGGATAGCAGCCAATATCGGGGCGCACAAGATCGGGGCGGGTTGGCACTTCGGTTGGTTTCACCCCAACCTCAAGCTCCTATGCTGGACAGCAGCACGCTGGGGGTTTAGATACAGGCTTTCTCAACTATAAAAAGAGGATCAAATGTCCCAGAATACCAATTTGCAAACTGTGCAGAACCTCGAACCTCAGCAGGTTTGGTCGGTCTTCGCCGGATTAGCGGCCGTACCCAGGCCATCTCGCAAGGAAGAGGCCATTCGAAACCACATGCGCGATATAGCCAGTAGCCACAGCTTCAAAGTGCACGAAGATAGCACCGGCAATCTCCTCGTTGAGGTCCCGGCTACAAAGGGTTGCGAGCGTGCCCCCCTTGTTGTGCTCCAGGCGCACCTCGACATGGTGTGCGAAAAGAATTCGGACGTGGATCACAACTTCGACAACGATCCTATCGAGCTTGTCTTGGATTCCGACGCAGAGGGCTTGCAGATCATTCGGGCAAATGGGACGACGCTCGGCGCCGACAACGGGATCGGGATGGCCTTGGCGTTTGCGGCTGCGTCGTCTTCGGATGTCACCCACGGCCCCCTGGAGTTGCTCCTGACCATGGACGAGGAAACCGGCATGACCGGTGCCAAGGCGCTGACCTCGAACTCCTTCAAGGGACGACGCCTGATCAACCTCGATTCGGAAGAGGATGACGCCCTCTACATTGGCTGCGCCGGTGGGTTTGACGTCACCTTGTCCTGGGCGTTTGAAGCCACGCAGATAGAAGACGGAGCAGAGGTCGTTTCGGTGAAGATCACAGGCCTTAGTGGCGGACATTCAGGCTGCGACATTCACCTCAATCGTCTCAATGCGAACAAGTTGCTCGCCCAAGTATTCAATGAAGCCGGCAACGACAAGCTCCGCTTGGTGGATGCAGACGGCGGCAGCTTGCGCAACGCTATCCCCCGCGAGGCCACAATCACAGTGGCCGGCGGCACCGGATTGTGCGATTCGCTCAAGAAAGCAGCCGAGCATGTCCAAGAGCATTCCCGCAAGTATGGTGAACCTGACTGCAGCATTTGCGTGGCTGCCGGCCCCGATGATGCCGCAGCGCTCGGAGCGGTCTCGGCAGAGGAAACGCGGGACGTGCTGAGAGCATTGACGGCCATCCCGTTTGGGCCGTTGGCGATAGTTCCCGACATCCCCGGGTTGGTGCAAACCTCCAATAATCTTTCCACGCTAAAGACGCGGCGGGACAACGAGGGGCAACTCTACATCGAAATAGGATGCCTCACCCGAAGCTCCTCCGATGTTCAAATTCACGATGCCGTCGGGCAAATTAGAGCAGTCGGTCAGCTCGCCGGTGCCAAAGTACGGGCTGGTAACGATTACCCGGGTTGGCAACCCAATATCGATTCAACCCTGCTGTCTGTCTGCGGCCGAATCTACAAGGAACTGTTCGGTGAAGCGGCCCATGTGACAGCGATACACGCGGGCCTCGAATGTGGCATCATCGGGGAACGTGTCGGTGGCGAAATAGACATGATCTCCTTCGGCCCCCGGATCGAAGGCGCTCACAGCCCCGACGAACGCGTTTATGTCAAATCCGTCCAAAAAACCTGGACCTACCTGAAAGCTGTCTTGGCTGAATTGACCAAGTAGTGGGGGAGCAGTATTGGGGGAGCACCTATGAAGAGAATATTGACTTCTGGCCGAGTTGTATTCCTGGCATCGCTGTCAGCCCTCGTTGGACTCGCCCTTGCCTCTGGATGTCAGATGGGTGCAGGTGGCAGTAGCGGTAGCAATAGCACCGCCGCGCCTGGCGATGAAGGTAACACTAACCTCAATGGTGACGAGGACGGGAGCGGCGGTGCCGACAACGGCACCGATACCGGCGGCGCTAACGGCAACAGCGACGAGACCGACGACGACATCAACGCTGACGGAAATACCAACAGCGATGACAATACCAATAGCAACGAATCAATGGACGGCAACGAAAACACGAATGTGGGAGAGGAAGAGGTCGATCTTTCTGCCATTTGTACGGTCTTAGGCGACGCCGCCGAGTGTGAAGACGACCCTCGGCTCACTGATGATGAGTGCATCGACGCCTTCCAGGCATTGTGCTCAGAGCTGTCTATGGGCTGCGATGAGATTATCCAGGAATGCGAATCGGGACTTGATTGTGCAGCTGCCGTTGGAAGCGAACTAGCCGATCAGTGCGAGCGGCTATATGCCGTTTTCTGCGAGGAGGCCGCGGAATTTTGCGGCATTGTTGCCGACGGCCAGAGTCCAACCGATGCTGAGTGCCTAGATGTGGCCCTGGCCGGTTTTGAGTTTGACCGATTCATCGCCTGCATTGAGCCGGTTCCCGTCGTTTCGTCCACTTCGCAGGGAGTCGCCCTCCAAAGTCAGTGCGGCCAAGCCATCATCGAGTGTACGTCCAGCTGGCCCACGCCGCTCATTGTTGTTCAAGCCCGTAACGGCCAAATCGTCACCAGCACTGCAACCGGTTTCATCGTTCAAGGCAGTGATGCCAATGCCCGGGAGTTGGTGCAATTCATCGGCGGCAACACAACCCTCGGCGCCGGGGCTACTGAAGTTTCCTATCGTTGGAGCAGCGGGGCAGTCGATGTCGATCCATGCACGCTAGCGCCAGGCGAGGAGTTGTCTACAGACGCAGATCCCCAACTGCTCTTGGCGGAGGGATTTCATTACATCCGCCTGACCGTCGAGAATGACATCGTCGAGGCTTCCCTCGTGCTGGATGGTTGTGGTACAACTTTGGAAGATGTACCGAATTCAGACTTCCTGGAGATTGAGGTCGAGGTCCGGGACCAGGGCTTGGACACTGGAGAAACATAACATGCATCGACACCTTCTTTTCGTCGTCATTTTGATCGAAGTTACGGTGCTATCTATTGCCGGCGTTGCCCGGGCCGATTGGACCCGTTTTCGCGGGCCCAACGGATCAGGCATTGCATCTAGCGATCAACCCATGCCGGTGCGGTGGAGCGCCTCAGCCAACCTAGAGTGGAAGGCTGAATTGCCTGGAGCGGGGGCATCGTGCCCCATCGTGGTGGGCGATCGTGTATTCGTCACCTGCTATTCGGGATACGGCACTAGCCGCGAAGAGCCGGGTGAGCAGAAGGATCTCAAGCGACACATTGTCTGCCTGGATTCCAAGGATGGGAAGGTGCTCTGGAGCAAGACCATCGATGCCGTCCTGCCGGAAGATCCATACGACGGCATTGGGGTTCCAGCTCACGGCTATGCATCAAGCACGCCCATCTCCGACGGCAAGAACGTTTTCGTATTCTTCGGCAAGACTGGAGCCTTGGCCTTCGATGAGAACGGCGAACAACTTTGGCAGACGAGTGTGGGTATCGAATCCGACCCTCGGCGATGGGGCTCTGCCTCTAGTCCAATTCTGTACAAGAACCTGCTGATCGTACCCGCTGCGGCTGAGAGCGAAGCGCTCATCGCCCTCGACAAGAAGACTGGCAAGGAAGTGTGGCGTCAAGAGGCTTCGGGGCTGGCGAATTCCTGGAGCACGCCCATTCTCGTAGAAGTCAACAACGGCCGAACCGACTTGGTCATCGGTGTCACCCAGGAGATCTGGGGCCTTAATCCAAAAACGGGCAAGTTGCGGTGGTATTGCGAAGGTGCCAAAAGCAACTCGTTCTGTTCGAGCCTTGTGGCCGATGGCGGGATTGTTTATGCGGTCGAGGGTCGCAGTGGGGTATCGATTGCTGTCCGGGCTGGAGGGCAGGGAGATGTCACCAAGTCGCACGTCGTCTGGACGGGTCGCGATTCAAGCCGGTTTGGTTCGCCAATAGTTCGCAACGGGCGCATCTTCACCGTGGCCAATGGGGTCGCTTCGGTCACTGATGCCAAGACAGGTGAACGGATCAGCCGGACTCGTCTCGAAGGATCTGGCGCCGGCTCGGGTCAAGATTACGGTTCACCAATTCTCGCCGATGGGAAGCTGTACTATGTGCGGCAGTCCGGCGAAATGTTCGTGCTGCAGGCCGATGACAAGCTGGAGCAACTGGCCCATAACCGTGTGATTAATGGCGGCAGCGAACTATTTAATGCTACACCCGCTGCCACCGATGGACGCCTGTTCGTGCGTTCAGACGAGCACCTCTATTGCATAGCTGCGATGGGGCAACCTGTGCCTGAAAATGCACTGGCCAACCGAACCGATGGGGACAAGGATGATACGCCGTCTGCCGAGGGGTCTGGTCAGAATCGAGCGGGCCGCGGTGATCGTCAGGATCGCAGGGCCGAAGGCAGAAATTTCGACCCAAGCGCCATGTTTAAGAGCCGCGACACCGATGGCGACGGCAAGCTAACCGCCGATGAACTCCCCGAGCGACTGAAAGGCCGCATGGAGCAGCTAGACAGCAACAAGGACGGGGCGGTGACCCTGGAAGAACTCAAGAAGGGTATGAGCCGGCGCGGCAGCGGCGGTCGAAACCGAGGCGGCCCACGCGGCAATCCCCGAGAGGGAATACCAGATCGCCCGCAACGCCCCGAGATGGAAGAATAGCGGCAATTCTACCTCGGCAACGACGGGGCGAAATGGTGCCTGGACGCCTAATTCTGAGACGCCAGTAACAGCCGCTGTTGCGAAGCGGTATGCTCCTGCCTTGATTGCCTGTCGCCGGAGCAACGACCCGGCGGGTGGGGCGTTGCTCCGGACAGGTCAGGCATCTTGCAGATTCGAGAATCCTGGTTGTCTTTTGATGGCGTCGCGAGCCTAGCCGCGGATGAATTCCACGCTTCCGGTTGGATTGGTGGCTGCGCTGTTGCCCATGCTTTGATCGACGCCAATACCCACGTCTTCAATGTCCGCATCGACCAGTGGTTTGATGGCAAAAGGAGCTGCTGCGTCATCTGGATCCGGCTCTACGCTGATTACCGCTGCGAATCCAGCTGTGAGCACCATCGCGGGATCAATGAAATCCTGCCCGGGGAAGGGCGGGAAGTCGTCGGGGCCGCTGGTAGCACCAGCGCCGTCATCATCTGCCGCGTCAGCCATGGAGAATCGTCCGGTGCTGATCGGGCCATCAGCGCCCGCTACCCATCCTTCGTAGACCCAACCCGCGGGCAACTCGGGCAGTTCTAGCGAAACGGCTGGACCACCCTCGGTAATGGTCAGCCACCAGATGCCCTGATCGAAATCATCATCGGTGTCGGCTGTGGAAGGTGTGTTCAAGATGAACGTGCCAGCCGCGGTGGCAAAATCCGAGCCGAGCGCAGCCCCATGACCAACCGTCAGGTCAGCGGCATCGTCTGCAAGGTCACCGGCTAGGAGATGCGTGTCAGCCGGTTCAGGCGGATCATTCTCCACCGGCTCGATAGTGAGCACGAAGGTCGTGGCTGAATCCGCATCCGACTGGGATACGTCGAAGTCGGTGGTCGACAGCTGCCCGTCCGCGACGACTCCAAACTTACCGGTAGACACCGGGGCGCCATCCACGATGAGCCACCCTTCATACTCGAATCCTTCTCCCAAGGGCTCCACCCCCTCAAGTGTGAGCCGCAGCGTCACCGTGCTCGGCTCTGAACCGCCGTCTGATCCGCCTCCGCCCGGATTCGTGGCGCATCCAGCTGCCCAGCAAGCAGGCAAGACCAAGAGAAGTTCCCGATGTCGATTCTTGCGCATGATGCACCCTTCTTAGTATGAGGATTGGTTCAAGGCCATCGACGGCCAGTTGCATGGTTAGTCGCGGAGTTGCCGATTGGCTTACATCAATTTCCGAATTCTTGCCGGACTTTTGCGAGTCGAGATGAGGTGCCGGCAAATGGAAGCCCGCAAAAAAGGGCTTGCCCGGCACAGCCACTCAGGATTGTTCGAGGGTTTTCTTTATTCTTGCCCGGGCAGCTTCGTCGAGGGATTCGTGGGCGGCATCGCTATGCCCGTCACCACCTGCCTGGTCCCGAACCGCTTTCCTGAGAAACTTGATCTGCCGGATACAGCGTCTGCAGGCCGTGCAGTAGACGTAGTGCAGTCGAATGGCCCAGCGTTGGCCTCGAGGTAGATCGCGGTCCATGGATTCGCAATCCAGGCGGATGATCTCCTCACACTTGGCATTGAGAATACGGATTATCTCGCGTAGTGAGGTCATGATTCAACGCCTGGGTCTCTTGTCTCCAAACCATGATCGTTCAATGCACAGCCTCAAACTGAGGCGGGCACGGTGAAGGATCACCCAGAGATTGGTCGGCGAAACGCCCAAAACATTACATATTTCATCGGTGCCAAGATCTTCCATCTCTCGCAAGACAAAGGCCCGGGCTGTTCGTTGGGGCATTTTCCCGATGCAATCATCAAGCACCTTGCGGAATTCTCGATCCTCAAGGGCCTTTTGAGGGTCAGCTGGCCAACGAGCGGGACCAATTCGCCAGAGGCTATTCTGCTTGAACTCATGCTCCAGAATCGAGCCCAGCTCGTCAATTTCAGCCCCACCACCTCGGCTCAAGCGACGATAGTGATCCGCGATTTTCCGCTTGAGGATGGCCAGCATCCAAGTCCGCTCGGTAGAATCAGACTTGAACTGACCGGCAGATCCCAAGGCAGCCAAGAAGGTCTCCTGAACGAGCTCCTCAGCTACGTTCCGATCATGCACGCGTATGACGGCGAAGCTGAACAAGGCATCGCCGTGCTCTTCGACCCACCGTGCAGGTTCGGTTGCCTTGTATGGCGCTCTGGAAGACACTCGGTCGGTCACTCTTTTTTTGTGCAGTTCCTCTCACGGCATTGTAGCTCAACAGGCTTGAAGTTCCCAATTCTCACGACCTCCGCGATAGTTCTCCCAATTGACCGCACATCGAACGGCGTTAGCATCGGCCTGAGCAATGAGGGCATTCGAGAAGGAAACTTAGCATGAGTGATCAAACAACCACCGTAGCCGAATTGCGACAGATTATGGCTGACTTTGTGGCTGAGCGTGAGTGGGAGCAATTCCATGACCCCAAAAACCTAGCTGCCTCCATCGCGATTGAGACGGCCGAGCTGATGGAGCACTTTCAATGGCGACGAAGCGAAGAACTCGACGCCATCAAGAAGGATGCAGCACTCATGGGTCAGATCAGGGAGGAATTGGCTGACGTAACCGCCTATCTGCTAAGCTTTGCCAACTGCATGGGCATCGATTTGTCTCAGGCTTTGCGCGACAAGATGGTCAAGAACGCCCAGAAATATCCTGCCGAGGAATTCAAAGGACGATTCTAGCTTCGGCTGACAGCGACGAGGTGATTGCACAGGCGGTTGAGCAGGGCAGGGGGACGGCGAATAGAGAGGCGACCCTGTGTCGAGCCGCTACTCTTCGGGCAGGGGTGAGCTAGGAGCCGGGTCCGCGTCACTAGCAGCAGAGGGTTGGAACCATGCCCGGGCTAGATCGGCAGCACTTTGATTCAGGCGGGTGAGGCTATTCTGTGCCGGAATTCCCTCTGTCCGGCATCGGTCAAGCAGCGTGCGGGCGGTGACGCCCAACTCGCGAGCCAACTCTTTGATTTTGGGACCGTTCTTGGACATGGGGCCAGGGTACACCGGACCGGCGACCGAACGCAACCGAGCAAACGACGACCATCCGGCAGGCCGATTATCAAGTACTCAGCGACACGCCTAGTTGGATTGGTCCAGTGTCCTGAATTCCATCAATCCATCGACCAGTCGCCGAGAGAAGAGGGTCTGGTCTCGTGGATCGGGGAGGAAATCTCCCAGGTTTTGCGGCTTGCGGCAGTGGGCGACGAGAGAATCGATCGTGGGGAAGTCGTTTTGCCGCAACAGGTGGTCGATTAATCCGTGGTCAATTCCACCAAGATACCGATCATGGCCTCGAATGATGCGCCAAGTAAAGAACCGCTTGAGCGTTCGATGCGAATCCATCGCGATACCTCCTTGTAACGCACCGACATTAGAGGACAACGGGCAAACTCAGGCGCTCCTCCCCAGCCTTATGAATGCTGATCCGGCGGACGTCCCTAGCGATGAGAGCAGACAGAATTGACGCTGGCTCCCGCTTGATCGCCTCGTTCCTAGAGATGTGTGAGGCGCCGCCCGCTCCATCATAATATAGACCACGTTCTCCAGAGGGGCAAATTGGAATTTGTCGCAGAAGCATAAGAAACAGCCTAAGGGCTGTGTTTCGCGGGGCTTATCGCTTTGCGTAAAAATGCAGACCCTTCCAGCAACGCCTGGGCGAGTTGCCTTTCGACCGTGCAGGTTTTTCTAGAAGTGGCCGTTCCCGGCTGGAGCCGTCCGACGCGTGCTCTAGTCATCTTCGATGGTCGTTGGCGCTCGAGCATCTTCTGATTGGCCTGGGGGTTCATCGACCTGCTCTGGTGCGGGGCTGGGCTTACTCTCTGCCGTAAGGTGTTCGCCTGCGGGTACGGCTGCCTCAGCGAGGAGCGGAATATCCAGTAGCAGTGGGATGGCCGCCCCCATTCTTAGCACCGGGTTTGAGTCGTCGCCACCGAAGAGCCGGGTCTCGAGGTGAAGAATGGCATCCTGGCACCAGCCTCGCTCCGACTCCGCCCCCGATTCTCCCAAGGACGACATCCATTGTTTTGCTACCTCAAGCCTCATCAGTTCAGTTGCCGTGGTCGCTTCAGCAAGCGTTTGCTCATCTTTGAACCAATCCTGGGCAAGCTCTTCGAGTCGAAGCAGCAGGGACCACGACGTCGCGTAGGCTCCATTTTGTGCCAAGTATCGACATCGCAGCAAGCGGGAAAAGAAAGCGGTCTTGGGATGTTCTTTGGGCAGTGGCTGGAGCGCCAAACCAAGGACTGCCAGAGCACGGTCGTGCATGTTTGCCCGCTTGAACAAGAGAGCTTCGTAGAGTGTTGCAGATGCGGCAACGCCGGGGCGCTCATCTTCTAGAAGGACGGCCAGCAGGGAGGCAGCCTCACGAATGTCTCTGATCGATTCAGGCCCAACTTGTTCACCAAATGCGTAGGCGAGTGCGGCGGCAAAAGCCCCTAAATCTTCACTAAGATGCTCCAATCGGACTCGGTCACGCCGGCGCAGCTGAGCCGCTTCATCTTGGTCGGTCTGGTCGGCGCCACCCTCCTGGTCTGTTACCTGCCCCAGCAGTTTCTCCGCCTGGGCGATGTACTTCAGAGCCTCATCAACTAATTTCTGCATTGATGCCGTCGCTGGCTCGTCATTCTCGGCCAGGAGCATCCAAGTTACCCACGGCTCTGTTTCAAAAGCCAAGACAAGATTCGCAGCGCCCAGAAGGTGCTCTGCGCTAACGGTTGGGTCGGACCCATTCTTGGTTGAAGCCAGCAGAGCCTCGATCCGACGCCGGAGATAGCCTTGATAGGCATCTACTGTATCAATGCCATCCGGGTAGATCGTAACCGAGAGTATCAGGTCATGCCGCCTAGCCTCGTGGGCTGGGTTTGTGGTTGTGGCGGCTGGGCCAGGCTCGAACAGGCCCATTGCGGTCAATGAGCAGATCGTCAACGCTTTGTACAAAACACCTGATGCCAACTTGCGCCTCCTTCTTTATGGACATGCGATACCAAGACCGCCGACCATAGGCCACCGCCAGCTTTGAAGCCACTGTGTATGCGGACAGGTCAACGGGCAGTATAATGCGTGCGCCGAAATTGCATAAGTGCGTTGTTTTCTTAAGTACGCCCAGCCAGATAGACGGGGATACCAATGAAGTCCATCGTGTCGGTGACAATCATAGGCCTGCTTCTCAGTTCCGCGGCCTTCGTTGCCAACTACATGGTCAAGACTAAGCCTCTGCCGACACAAGAAGACGCCCCTTTGCCTCTGCCGCTGGTGGAGACAGCTCGGGTCTTGCCGCAGTCGTTCACTGAGACCATCGTTGGCTATGGCAGCGCCCAAGCCAGACAATCGACTGAGTTGACGGCACAAGTCGCCGGCGAAATCGTCCAAATTGAGCAAGGAGTGGACAACGGAAGTCCTCTCGCAGCCCAGCAAATCTTCCTGCGGATCGACGAGCGACGCCATTCCCAGGCTGTGGAGCAGCGCCAAGGCGCGGTCGATGCGGTCGCAGCTCAGATTCGACAGATCCCGGTCCGCCAGAACAATCTTATTCGTCTGCTGGCCATCGCTGAGCATGAGCTTGAGGTGAATAGAGATGAAGAGACCCGCCTGGCGACTCTCTTTGAGCAAGATCTTGCCTCCAAGAAGGAATTCGATTTCGCCCGCCTAGCCTATCAGCGATCACTTCGGCAGCAGACCGGGTTTCAAAACGACTTGGATCTGCTCGAGTTTGAGCTGTTGCGATTGGAGGCCCTGAAGCACGAACAATTGGCTAACTTGGAGATCGCTCGCCTCGACCTGGAGCATTGCAACATCATTTCGCCTTTCGACGGTTTCATAGATGAATTATTTGTGGAAATGGGCGAACGCGTGCAGGTCGGGGCGTCAATCGCCACCGTCGTAGATCCGATCCACATTGAAGTGCCCATCGAGTTGCCCATGTCAGCCTATGCTCGCGTCCAGGTTGGCGCGGTTGTGGCGTTTGCCTCTGACGCCATGCCCGACGTCGCATGGGAGGGCCGCGTCGAACGCATTGCGCCCCTGGCGAACGAACAATCTCGAACATTTCGCGGCTATGTCGTCGTGGACAACCGCGAGCAGTCAACGCCATTAGTTGCGGGCTATTTCCTAAGAGCGGCTGTGGCCGGACCTGCTTTGGTCGATGCCCTGTTGGTTCCCCGCGGAGCGATAGTGGATAGCCACGTTTTCGTGGCGAAGAGTCGACCCGAGCATTCCGGCGAAGCGACTGCCAGTCGCCGAAGGATCAAAGTTCTACGTTTCCTCGGAGACTTAGCACTACTAGAGAGCGGCCTTAGCGGTGGTGAGTCGGTCATTCTGACGAATCTGGATTCCATCGAACCGGACGACATCGTTCGCTTAGGGAGAGATCGAGGCGCCCTGGCTCCCGAGCAGCCAAGCCAGGCCAACGGCGATGCACAACTTGCACCAAGGCGGGCCACGGACCGATCATGAGGGACAACTCCACTAAGCCATCGACCAAGCCCGAACCCGAGAACAGGCGAGAGTTCGGATTGTCGCTTCCCCGATTCAGCGTTCAAAACCCAGTCCTGGTCAACCTGATCCTTGTGGCCACCATCACGACAGGTGGGGTCAGTGCCTTGACGCTAGTCCGCGAAATGTTCCCCGAATCGCGACCCAGCCAAGTCAACATCTCCACGTTTTATCCAGGTGCCACCCCGGTCGAAGTCGAGAAGGGCATTTCGATCAAGATCGAGGAACGGATCAAGACACTTGAAGATCTAGACGAAATGCGCACCAACATTGGTGAGGGCTCATCCACCATCACCCTCTCTCTGACAAATGGTGTAGAGGATATTGACCAAGTGGTGACCGATACCAAGGCTTTGATCGACACCATCCCGCGTGAGGATTTTCCAGAGGATGCTGAAGAGACCCGCGTAGTTGCTTCGGAGCCTCGTCTTCCGGTGATTTCGCTCTCGCTGTTTGGCGACATCGACGAAGAAACGCTCAAGAAATGGGGCAAGCGGATTCGTGACGACCTGTTGGCCATCGAGGGCATCACCGAGGTTACCTTGCTCGGCACGCGCCCCGACGAGATCATAGTCGAAATCAGACCTGATCGCCTTGTCGAGTATGGGCTGTCTTTCACCGAAGTGAGCGATGCGGTCAGTCGGTCCAACCTCGATTTGCCGGCTGGGCAGGTGCGCACGAGGGACGGCAATGTAGCCGTCCGCACCATGGGCGAGAAGGACCGAGGCCAAGCCATATCACAAATCATTATCCGCAGTGATTCCGACGGGCGAGTTGTCCGATTGAGCGATGTAGCTCATGTAATGGACGGGTTCGCAGACGTTGACGTCATCGGCCGATTCAATGCCAAACCGGCCGTAAGCATGACCGTGTACAAGACCGGCGATCAGGATGCCATCGAGATCGCATCCAAGATCAAAGCATTTGTGGCTGGCAAGACTGGTCAGCCGTTCGCTTTGTCAACCTTTGAAGGCCTGATGCCAAAAGGCCGCTCTGCAATGCAGGTCTACGAAGAAGCCAAGCAGCAACCGTATGCAAATCTGCCCGGAAACATCATGTACCACGGCAACTTGGCCCGATTCATCGAAGGCCGACTCGATTTGCTCAAGCGGAATGGGCTATGGGGTTTGCTGTTTGTGTTCATCACCTTGCTGCTGTTCCTCAACTGGCGGGTGGCGTTCTGGGTGATGATGGGCTTGGTCATTTCGATCTTCGGAACCCTGGTGTGTATGAAGATCGCTGGGGTAACCCTCAATTTGGTCACCATGTTCGGCATGATCATCGTCATGGGGATGCTTGTTGATGACGGCATCATTGTCGCAGAGCACATCTACACCAAGATCGAGGGCGGCATGCGCCCAAGCTTGGCTGCGATTCAAGGCGCCGAGGAAGTTACTTGGCCTGTAGTGTGTGCCATCGCCACCACGATTGCTGCCTTCGCTCCGCTCATCTTCGTTGAAGGGATGATCGGAGACTTCTTTGGCGTCTTGCCGTTGATCGTCATTTTTGCCCTCAGTTTCTCTTTGTTTGAAGCGCTGACCATTCTGCCATCGCACTTGTCTCATCATAAGCTCCGCTCAGCCAAGGTTGCTACCGACAGTCGTTGGCAGCGGCTGCGAGGGTGGCAGAAAACCATGCTGGAAGAAAGACTGGCAGGACGGTATGAGCAATTCCTACGACTAGCAGTGGCAAATCGTTATGTCACCTTAGCCGCCGTGGTGGCTGGGCTAGTGCTGGTGGCGGGAATGATTGGGGGAGGTCGCGTGCCATTTGAGTTCATTCAGAAAATGGACTCAGAGACCCTCATAGCCAATCTCGAAATGCCCATTGGCACACCCATCGAACAAACCAACGAAGCGATCAGCCTCGTCGAAGGGGCCGCCGAACAAGTCTCCGAAGTCAAGGGCATGTATACGCTGGTGGGCAGCCAAGTGGATCAACAGGGCGCACTCAGTGGATCCCGATCCCACATGGCCCAAGTGATTTTCGAGCTGACAAAAATTGAGCTTAGAGAACGAAACAGCGAACAGATCCTAGCCGAATTACGAGAACGAACCGGCGACATCCCCGGCGTCGATTCCCTGCGATTCCGCACCATCCACGGCGGACCGGGCGGCGTGGCTATTCAGGTGGAAATTAGCGGGACAGAAATCAGCGACATCGTCGCTGTCGCTGATCGTTTCAAGGAACGCCTGGACCAGTTCGATGGTGTATTCGACATAGCGGACAACTTTGACGCCGGACAACGCGAGGTCCAAATCGAGCTGCTTGAATCTGCCCGAGCATTGGGGCTGACCACGCAGGAACTAGCCACCCAAGTTCGGGCAGCCTTCCTCGGGCTTGAAGCGCGGAAGATCAACCGTGATCGCGAGGATGTCAAGATCATGGTTCGCTATCCCGAAGAGTACCGCCGCCACGTCTACGACGTCGAGTCCATGTGGGTGGCTACACCGTCGGGAAAAATGGTTCCATTTTCTGAGGTGGCCCGGGTGCGTGAAGCCCGAAGCTACGCCAGTATCAACCGCCTCGACCAGAAACGTACAGTTACCGTGACGGCTGACATTGATGAAGCGTTGACCAACACGCAGCTCATAACCGGACAGCTGGCAAGTGAATTTTCAGAGCTGCGGGGGGAGCACAACGTCACCCTGAAATTCGGAGGCCGCCGGCGAGAAATGGCGATCTCCATGGGATCTCTCAATTGGGATTTCATGGCGGCTATGATGTTTGTCTATGTGATCTTGGCGGGTCTTTTTCGCAGCTACATTCAGCCCTTGGTGGTTATGACCGCCATTCCCTTTGGGCTTATCGGTGCCGTGCTCGGCCACTACGTGATGGGCTATCCAATGACCATTCTTTCGGTGATCGGCTTGGTGGCCTTGTCCGGCATTGTGGTCAACGATTCATTGATCTTGGTGACCTTCATCAATCGCCGGTTGGCAGAAGGGCTGCCGATGGTCGAAGCAGTGATCGGTGGGGGGCGCTCGCGACTGCGACCGATTCTACTAACTAGTATCACTACGATTTCTGGCTTGGCGCCGTTGATGGCAGAGCAGTCTTTCCAAGCAAAATTCCTGATACCCATGGGGATTTCGATCACCTACGGGTTAGCGTTTTCTACGGTGCTGATCTTGATCGTCGTACCGTGCATCTATCTGATTTTTGCAGATCTTCAAAGTGTGGTGACGAATGCAGTCGGGAAGCTTGTTCCCCAACTGGCAACGAAGCAGCAGAAATACGCGGCGAACGAGTGCTCGTCTCGCCAAGGTCGAACCCGAGTCTCCCTCAGGCGCAGCATGCGATCATTACTGATGGGCAAGACCCAAAAAAAAATCGGCCGCCCAATGAGCGGCCGAAGAAAGAACTATTCGGTGAAGATGTAGGGCAGCTAGGTTAGACTACGACTCTACTCTTGGACTTCCTAGCTTTGCGGCGTTTCTTCTCTGAAGGCTTCTCGTAGTAGCTGGTCCGCTTCATGTCTCGAGTCAGGCCTTCACGCTGGCAGAGGCGCTTAAAACGTTTGAGCATCTGCTGAACTGATTCGTTACCTCTTGGCCTAACCTTGATCACGCTGCCTCCAGTTTCGCCTTTGACGACTCACGCTAAACTCTGTTCCAATCCAAAACCCTAACGGCTGCCCTAGCCAGGGCTAACAACAGCCGGGGCGGGTACTATACAGTGAATTATCCATCAACGCCAGACTCTAGATTCGCCTTTCGAGCCATGGCGAAGTGCCACGACCCAATTACTGGCAAGGCCGGCCCAAAATCTTCCTAAGTTATTCTAAAAACAAATGTTATGATCGCCCTAGCCTTCAACTAGCCCCAAATCTGCTCAGATACGGCCTGCGGTCAGAAAATCGCGAAGTAGTTGTCCGCGGCCTGATCGAAGGCTTCGGCTGACATCACCGGTTCCTCGTTCAGAAAAGCTGCCCGGTCCTGAATCTGGGCTAGGAGGTCGCGGGGATGGCAACATCTGAACGAGCGATCCTTGGCCTCGTAGTGGGCCTCGATGAGGTGATCCACGGCCTCGACCACCACGGCCAAACCAATGATCTCGGCCATCATGTCAATTAGTTCACGGAACTCCGACTCCGTTGGATTGGCCACGTTGATCTTGTAAGGGATGCGGCGCAGAAACGCATCATCAACCAACTCTCTAGGTTCAAGGTTGGTTGAGAAGATGATCAGTTGATCGAAGGGGACTTGGATCTTCTTCCCATTCGACAAGCTCAAGTAATCGTAGCGTTTCTCCAGCGGGACGATCCAGCGGTTGAGTAACTCGTCTGGATTCATTCGTTGCCGACCGAAGTCGTCGATGACCAATGTTCCGCAATTGCTTTTTAGCTGGACCGATGGTTCGGTTATCTTGGTGTAGTGATTGTGTTGAAGCTCCAACGCAGCCATGGTTAGTTCCCCGCCAACGACAATGGTAGGGCGACGAATCCTGACCCAGCGTGTATCAAAGTCGCCGCCCTTGAGCAGTTGAGGTGTGTTGTCCTCGACAGTGTGGTGGACTTCAGGGTCGTAGAATTTGATGATCTCTCCGTCAACGATGATGGCGTGTGGCACCCAGACGCCCGTGCCGAAACAATGCGTAATTCGCTCAGCAATACTCGTTTTTCCGTTTCCCGGAAAGCCGTATAAGAATAGCCCGCGGCCAGAGTTTATGGCAGGCCCGAGTTTGCTCATCATTTGCTTGCTGATCAGGAGATCATTGAATGCCTGATGGAGCTCAGAAATCCGAGGCGCCTCGGTGGCGATGGTTTGCTGCTTGACCGACTCAATGTAGTAATCCAGTGGAACCGGGCAGGGGCCGACGTAGGCACATTCCTCAATATACTTTCGGGCCCTGTCGCGCCCGGCATCTGTCAATGCATAGAAAAAATCGCCCATGGTGGCTGAGTCTTTGTAGTACACCAACTGTTGCTGCTTCAACCATGCCAACATCTCCAAGGTGGGCTTGCCAGGCGTGCCCAGTGCTCGAGCCACACCGCGTCCTGCCTCTTTTCCGCGGGCGTAGAGGAGCTTGTAGACCAGCGACTCGAGCAACGCCTCAGAGATTCCAGCTTCGCACAGCGTGTCACATTCTTCTGGGAAGAACTGATTGGGAGATACTTCAGAGATTCCTGGGGCTGCGGTGGAGCGGCGTTCAGGCTCCGCCTCTCGGCGCTTGGCAGGCTTGGCTGTTGGAAACTTCAGCATCATCACTCCCATCTTGGCACTAGAAACGGCAGTCCGAAGGACAAAGATCAGACCTGCTAATTCATCGTCTGCCTGACACCACCGGTATGGCTAAATGCAGAAGGCACTTTCTCCGCGCCCAGGCCACTTGTCGTAGCCCTCAGCGGCGAATGGCACCACCGCTGGCGCATCCCAGATCAGTTATACAATTCAGGCAGGCCTCGCTCTCTGGTGATTACCCCATTCCTTGCCTATCGGACCGCCTGGGATGAACCAAACGACTTGACATGTTGGTATTACAAAGTATTATGACCGAGAGCAGGACTGCAGGAGGTAAAGCTACAATGTCACAAAAGAAGCGAGATATCATAACCTTCAAAGCTGATGCCTCGTTGATGGCCGAGCTGAGGCAGGTGCCCAACCGGTCCGAGTTCATCCGCTCAGCCATCCTAGCTGCATTGGACAGCACCTGCCCGGTTTGCTCTGGCACAGGGATTTTGAGCCCAAATCAGCGGAGGCACTGGGACGCATTCGCAAGCCAGCACAAAGTCGAGGAGTGCGGCCAGTGCAGTGAATTCCATTTGGTGTGCCAAAGCCATCCAGACGACGGGCTGCACGAAAGCGCGGTGGTCGAGTGAGGAGTCGAATTGCGCTACTAATGACCGGCACCCTCATCGCGACGAGTGGTTGTGGTCGATCACCGTCGCCGTCGGCACCGGAGCCATCCAGCCAGGATGCCCTTAGCGTGTTCGTCAGCATCGAGCCTCAGGCTTACTTCGTCGAGCGAATCGGAGGCAAACATGTGCGCGTCGAGGTGCTTGTAGGTCCGGGGCAATCTCCACATACATTCGACCCGACGCCCAAGCAGATGGGCCGTCTATGTGCAACTGACGCCTTCTTCAGAATCGGCGTGCCGTTTGAGAATCAACTCATGGAAAAGTTGGCTGACGCGATGGCAAAAGTGCCTAGCATTGACACCCGCGAGGGCGTCATTCTCCGGCAGCTAGATGGAGCGAGTGGTTCGCATAGCCATTCTGCTCACGAGCACGGTGGCGGCGCGCATGCAGGGGAAGACGATCCACACATTTGGCTGGATCCAAAGCGCGTCAAAATCCAGGCGGCCAACATTTCCAAAGGCTTGAAGCGCATCGACCCCGACCACGCGGAGGATTACGAACACAATCTCGCAGCATTCTGTGCTGATTTGGATGAGTTGGACCTTGAACTGCGTTCGGCACTTGCCCCATGCAAAGGCAGGCCTTTCTTCGTGTTTCATGATGCCTATGGCTACTTCGCCGAGGCTTACGGGCTGCTTCAGATGCCGGTTGAAGCCGGCGGCAAGGAGCCCAGCGCCAAGCAACTGGTGGGCATTATCGACCGGGCAAAGGAGCTTAAGGTCAAGCTCATCTTTGTAGACCCCCAGTTTTCGGTGAAATCAGCCCAGGCGATTGCCAAGGCCATCGGTGGCGTCGTGGTAACTCTGGATCCCTTATCCCGGGATTATTTGGCGAACCTACGCAAGATGGCCCGGGACATCGGGCGAACCATTCCGCCCGAGTCAGCCAAGGGCGATGCTTCCACCACGAAGGCACAAAACTCTGGGGGGCAGCGGAATTGAACCACTCCACACCCATCGTCATGGAGAATCTCAGCTTCGCCTACGAAGCAGTCCCAGTTGTTCAAGACGCGAACTTTACGATCAACGCCGGGGAGTTCGCTTGCATCGTAGGGCCTAACGGTGGGGGAAAGACGACGCTCTTGAAGCTGCTCCTGGGTTTGATTCAACCCGGCAAGGGCAGCGTTCGATTGTTTGGTCAGCCACCGTCGGTTTCGCGAAATCGCGTTGGCTATCTGCCACAGCATGCCAAGCTAGACCCACGATTCCCGGCTTCAGTGCTTGATGTAGCTCTGATGGGAAGAGTGGGCAGGGGACGGCTCATTGGCCCGTACTCTTCAGAAGACAGGCGCTTGGCCTGCGACGCGCTTCGAGAAGTGGACATGCTTGATTGCGGGCGGCAGTCGTTTGGAGAATTATCGGGTGGACAACGACAACGCGTGTTGATTGCCCGTGCCCTGGCAAGTCGGCCTGAACTGCTGTTGTTTGATGAACCCACAGCCCATCTCGACGTACGCATCCAAGACGAGCTTTATGAATTGTTGGCCAAACTGAACCACCGGATCACGGTGGTTGTCGTGTCGCACGACATCGGTTTTGTGACGCGTCATGTGCGGAAGGTCATTTGTGTCAACCGGACAGCGCATGTCCACGACACGGCTGAACTCACCGGGGAATTGATTGGCGAGCTCTACGGGCCGGATGTTCGCATCGTGCGACACGACCACTGCTGCGAGGAGGCTCGTCCTCATGCTTGAGTTTTTTGAAGCCGTAGCCCGACACAGCTTGTTGCAGTATGCGCTCATCAGCGGTTTGTTGGTAAGCGTGGCCTGTGGCGTCGTAGGCACCTACGTTGTCGTTCGCCGCATCTCGTACATCGCCGGTGGAATTGCCCATAGCGTGTTGGGGGGGATGGGTGCTGCCCGCTATTTTCAGATTGTTCATGGCTGGGAGTGGCTGCACCCGATCTACGGTGCCGTATTGGCCGCGCTGCTGTCAGCCTTCATCATAGGTGCGGTCAGCATGCGGTCCAACGAGAGAGAGGACACCATTATCGGGGCAATTTGGGCGACGGGGATGGCCATCGGAGTTCTCTTCATTGCCAAGACGCCCGGCTACAACCAGGACTTGATGAGCTACCTTTTTGGCAACATTCTGATGGTCTCCAAATCCGACCTCTGGTTGATCGGAGGGCTGGATTTAGTGGTCATCGCGGTCAGCGTGTTGTTTCACAATCAATTGTTGGCGGTCTGCTTCGATGAGGAATTCTCCCGTCTGCGCGGGCTGAATGTCGAGTTCTTCTATCTCTTGCTCCTCTGTTTGACTGCGCTGACGGTCGTCCTTTTGGTCACCGTCGTTGGATTGATCATGGTGATCGCCTTACTAACGCTGCCCATCGCGGTAGCGAGTCACTTCACGAAGCGCTTGTGGCACATGATGTTACTTGGCTCAATCCTCAGCGCTGTCCTCACCACTAGTGGTTTGGCTTTGAGTTATGGTCCGGATTGGCCGGCGGGGGCAACCACGATTCTTCTGGCAGCAAGCCTGTACCTCATGGTCAAGGTGGCAAGTCGCGCAATCAAGTTCAGAAGTGCGCTTGGTTGATTGATTGGGTTGTATGATCGTCGCAACCGTCGTCGATCCACTCCTTGTAATCACTGGACATCGCTTGGGCGGTCCTCGCCACGGCTGACCGGGCGGTGGACGTCGTGAATCCACGGTCTTGTAAAAAATCGTACAGACGCGGACGCCAATGTTGCTCCCCTCCGACTAATGTAGTAGGATTGCCGTCGATGGGCCTCAATGAGCATGGACTTCCACGGAGCAACAACGATGGGTAACCGCGACAAACAACCGGGTGCTGCCGAAATGGAGGTGTTGCGTGTGCTGTGGGAGGCGGGGCCTTGCACTGTGCGGGACGTGCTCGAACACATGCACAGCCAGGGTAGACGCGTCGCCTACACAACGGTACAGACGCTGCTGATTCGCCTGGAGCAAAAAGGCCACGTCCAGGCGAACAAGTCAGACTTGGCCCACATCTTCAAAGCAAAACTATCCCGTGATCGTGTCCGCAAGTCTCGGCTTCAGTCGCTGGTGAAGGATTTCTATGACGGGACGCCGGCATCGTTGGCGCTACATCTCATAAGTTCCCAGAAGTTCTCAGCCGACCAAATTTCCGAGCTGCATCGACTGATCGACGACCTGGACAAAGGCCCTGACTTGAACCCATAGAGGACTGCGAATCAATGGACGGTTCATTCGTGCCCACAGTAGGATCGCTTTGGCAAGCTGCGTTGACAGCTGTGCCGGTAGTCTTCTTGGTCGCATTGACCTGTCGCGTTTTTCGTTGCCGCCCAGTGACCAAACATTCGCTCTGGTTGACAGCCCTCCTTTGGTTCGTCATTTCGCCGCTGCTGCCCGCCGGGCCGTTTGGCGGGGCTACCAATCAAGATGCGGCTCAAGACGCCACTCAAATAGTGGCGGCGGTGGGGCAGGCTGTTCCCAGCCTCAAACCTGCTCTGCTTGCAAAACGGCCTGCACTCGAACTGCCAGCGCAACCTAGGACGGCGGCTCTCAATGCCGACGCGACCCAATCTGCACTTCAGCGGGAATCCATCATTCCAGACCGTTCCAAGACCGGGTCTGGACCTACAACACCTAGTCGGCGAAGCGAGCGTTCCAGTGGGCGTGCTTATGAGCGTCGGACGATCCGATCCAGGTCGATCCCACGCAGTCAGGTAGCACCTGCACATAATCCCCGCGGCGCTGTTGCCATTGGGACACGGCCAAGCCGGGCGGCCGAGCCTGTTCATCATCGTGACGAGGCTGAAGCCGATCCACCCATGTCACGTTCAACTACCGAGCCTTTTGCCGCTCTTTCGGTTCGGCCATCGGGCTTGCGGGCAGCATCCGCCCCACGGAAGCTTCCTCCGGCAATCCTGGATACGCCACCGTTGGAGGCGTCTAAGGCTACGCCTGCCCGCGCGGTTGAGTCGGCCGCTGACAACGGACGGACCGCGCCCTGGACGAAGTGGTTGATGGCGCTGTCAGCAGTTTGGCTGGCGGTGAGCGCTCTGCCGCCTATTCCCCTGAGCTTGTGGTTCATCGGTGGGGCGGTCCTGGGCTCAGGTGTTGTCATCCGCATCGTGAGATATCGCCTGCATCTTAGGTCAGCGCAACCTGCGTCGGATGCTGTTGAAGACATGATCGCCGGAATTGCGAGCGAGTTGGGACTGGCCAAAGCTCCAGAAGCGGTCATGGTGGACCGTGCAGTTTCGCCCATGGTTTGGTGCGGTTGGCAGGCTCGGATAATCCTTCCCTCCCCACTCTGGCAGCAGCTTGATGAAACCGGGCGCAGGGCGATCTTGTGCCATGAATTGGCCCACCTGCGGCGGCGCGATCATTGGATCCGCTGGATGGAATTACTCATATCAGCGTTTTACTGGTGGCATCCTGCGGTCTGGTGGATCCGTCATCGATTGCACGAAGAGGCTGACCTCTGTTGTGACCTGTGGGTGACTTGGTTGATGCCTCAGGATCGTCGGGCCTATGCCAAAGCTTTGCTGCACACGAATCAGTACCTGAACCAAAACAATAGCCCTATGCCCGCGGTGGGCATCGGGGCCGTTACGGGGCGAGCCAGAAGTTTTGCAAGGAGACTCACCATGGTGATGACTCAAAACTCCCGACCCGGATTTACGCTTGCTGCGATCTTGCCCTCGATCGGCCTGTTATTGATCGGATGGATGGCGACTCCAGCGCAATCATGTCCACCCAAGTCCAAGGAGAAGGGCGAGGTCAAATGCAGCGTGAGCTCGCCGGAGAAGGCCCACGCGCCTGATGTTGCATTCTTCCCAGGTGAGCTGGCAACCGTGGTTGGTACCGCGCCGAGTGCCCCAGCATCCTTCGCACCGCACGTCGGCCTCCGCCATTCTTATGCGCAAGTTGCTCCCCGCGCTCTGGTGCTAGTGACTGATGATGTGGATGACATCGAAGACAGGATAAGCCGGGTTGAAGCCCAGTTGGCTCGGCTGATTGATTTGCTCGACGGCAAGGCTGCCAAGAGTAGCAAAGCCTCAAAGCAAAAGAAGGCCCGCAAGAAAAGCAAAGGCCGCAGTTGGGTTAGCCCGACTAATCGGGAACCCCGAGATCTCCGGAAACCCCGCGCTCCTCGGGCAGTTAGGGAGCCACGAGCGCCGCGACCACCCGTCCGAAGCTTCGGCACCGGCCAGAGCTGGGCTACGCGTGATACGGCTGAAACAACTCCTCGCAGCTATGTCATGTCTAGAGGCAAGCTGGAGGCTCTAAGTGCGCTGATGATTCGGGATGATGTTCCGGTTCTAGTTAGTCCAGGCGAAGACGACATCACCATTCACGCAACACCCAAACAGCACCATGAATTTGATTCCTTCATGATGCTGGTTGGCCCAGAGAATCAGACCCGCTCTTACCATCTTCCCGAAGGCAAATTGGAAGGGCTTGTCAACTTGCTGGGGCGGGGCGATGTCACCATATTCATCTCGCAGGATTCAGCTGGCATTGTTGTCAACGGGACGGAAGAAGAGCTGGACACAATCGGCGAGTTCATCCACATGATCCATCCAAACACAGATGCCGGCGGCGAGCCTGCCCCATCACCCGAAATGGGAAGCTCGCAGCGGGCTAACGGCAGAGACGCCTACGCCTCTATCTTGCAGGAACAGGCGGATTCAGTTCGTGAGCAAGAATACTCGGTGCTCAAGCGCATCGGGGGTCATGGCAAGAAAGAAGCCGTACTCCGCCAGTACCTTGAGGCCACTAGAGCTGACGAGGCTAGATCATTGTATCACGAGGCTCAGAACCGCGCCGCAGAGGTTGAGAGTCGCATCCAATCTGAAATGAAGGCCCGCGTCGAGGTCGGTGCAGCAGCGGCCGCCCGCTACCAGGCCGAAGCCAGGGCGATGCGCGAACGCATGCACGAGGTTCAAAATACGTTCAATCGCCGTGGCGGCGAAGGCCGAAACCGCTTTCGAGATGTTCAACAGCAGATGCGCGAACTCGAAAGGCAGCTTGAGCGATTGAAAAGGCAGTCCTCCCGCTTGAACGACCAGGCCCAACAACTCAGAGACCGGGCGACGCGATTTTCCGAGCAGAGCATGACGGCGGATCCGGCTTGGAACGTCGAAGTCTACGAAGTCCAAACAGCGGAAATCGAACTGGCCCTGGCAGACATCGAGGACGTCCGGGAGGTTCTAGTATCAGATTCGGATCAGTTGGAACTCGAGATCGAGTCAATCCTCGAAGAGGCTGATGAACTGATCGAAGTAGCAGTAGAAGCTGCGGAAGAAGAAGCACTGGAAGAAGCGGAACTTGCTGAAATTGCAGCCCGAGAAGCCGATGAGGCAGCTGATGAAGAAGATGAGCAAGCGGCTGAACAAGATGACGAGGCCGATGAAGACGAGGAAGATCTAGATTCTGTCACGGTTGCTCGTTCCGATGAGGCTGACGACTCCGCTGACTCTTCGACTGCAGCCCTGATTGATGGTGATACAACCCCGGCAATCGGTGCCAATGGTCCGGAGGTCTTGATCAGCTTGCTGAACGGTTTCGCAGGCACAAAACCAAACGAAGTCATCAACAACCGCCATCCAGAGTAGGGCGGTGCAGGCCGCGGTGTGCTTGCGCCGGGCTTTGCTCGGCAGCACCAGGGACCCCGCACAAGTAGTTCGGCGCCGTCAGATTCCGATCTGCTCGCTAGGCCCGAATTGGTGTTCTCGCTGGTCGTTGCAGGTTTGGAGGATATGCGCCATGCAAGCCGTCCGCCGTAGCCCGTTCCAAGGTCTACCAACAAGAGCACTTAGAGGGGTCCCGCTGATCCTGGCAACGCTCGTGTTTGCTCAAACCAACGTGGGCGCGCAATCGACTGAGTCGGGTGAACTTGATAGCTACCTCAGCGCTAATGGCCTGCTCAACCGGGGATTGTATGACTTGGCGATTCCCGAGTACGAAGCCTTTATCGAAGGACAGGGCGGCCACGAAAAAGGGCCGATCGCTCGATATGGCTTGGCGGTCTGCTTCTATCGAACCGGGCAATACAAGAAGGCAAGGGCAACGCTTGAGGCTATCGGGGATCAAGGCAATTTTGAGTTCGGCGCAGAAGCAACTCTGTTGCTGGGCAATTGCCACCTGATCGCCAAGCGCTATGACCAAGCTGCCCAAGCCTTCGAAAAGTTGATCAAGGAGTATCCCAAGCACAAGCTAGCCGCTGACAGCGCCGGACTTACTGTCGAAGCATTGCATCGCCACGGAGCTCATAAGCAAACCATAGCAGCGGCCAAACGCCTCGCCCGCCGCTGGCCTAAGTCGCCGAGCAAGGATCGGGCGGATTATTTTGCAGGCCTTTCAGAAATGGCGCTGGAGCAATTTGAAGCCGCTGCGATGCGATTTGGGGGCATCCTGAGCAGAGATTCAGACGCATCCTTTCTCGCTCACGTCGATTTGCTGCTCGCGCAATGCCATGGGCAGAGCGGTGCGTACGAGCAGGCCATTCATCAGTACCGGAAGGTTATAAAGCAAGGCGATGCCCGCTTCATCGCCGATGCCCGCATGGGTCTGGCTGATCTTCTCGCCCGCAAGCAAGAGCATGCGGCAGCGGGCAAGCTGCTTGATCAGCTGTTGTCGATGTCGCCCGGCCATCCGCTGGCTGATCACGCCCGCTTGCAGCGTGCTCAGGTTGCCTTCCTCCTCCAAGAGTACGATCAAGCGCTTGGTTTCCTGTCCGGCGTTGACCCCAGCCGGCATGATCTGAGCGATCAGGTTCTCTACTGGTCAGCCAAGTGTAAGTTGCGTCTACAACAACCCGAAGAAGCTGCTGCTTTGCTAGCCAAGGCGATCACGCAGACGCCAGATAGCATGATCAACGCTGAGATGCACTATGATCGAGCGGTCGCTCTGATCCAGTCCGATGATCTTGAGGCTGGGGTTGAGGCACTGATATCCTTCATCGACGATCAACCTGCTCACCAAATGGTGCCCGAAGCGCTGTACCTCTTGGCTGCGACCGAGCACCGGCGCAAGCGATTCGATGAGAGTCAAGCGTTCTGTGCAGCAATGCTGGATGACCATCCCAAGCACGCCCGCGCGGAAGCGGTTGCATTCTTACAGGCTGAGAATGAGTACTTGAGCGGCCGCTTTGAGGAGGCGTCTAAATCGTATCGGGGATTTCTCGCGCGATTCAAGCAGGCGCCGCAAGGAGCACAGGCAAGATTCCGCCTGGGGATGTGTTTCTACCAATTAGACCGTTTGGAAGAGGCCCTGCCCATACTGGAGGAGGTAATCGCCGGTAGTAATGACGACGGTTATCGAAGCGCCAAGCTAGCATTGGCGGATATCCATTTCCGGCGCAGCGAGTGGAAGAACGCTGAAGACAGATTAGGCCAGTACCTTGATTCCGGATTGGATGTTCCGTCTGCCGACGATGCGCTAATGAAGCTGGGATTAGCCCGCCAAAGGCAGGAGAAGTTCGCAGCAGCGCTCGAAGCTTACAAACAGTTGTTACAAAACTTTGCCGGTAGCCGGCACGCTCTGCACGCTACCTTCGAGACGGGCCAATTGCTGCTCGCTCTTGAAAGACCCGACGAAGCAGTCGAGGCTTTCTCGACGGTCCTGGAACGTGGAATGGATTCGCGCTTCGCTGCTCATGCATTGAATCACTTGGCAAGCATCTCGTCGGGAAGCGGCGATTTTGCAGAAGCGGCCGAGCAGTTCAGTTTGGCTGCAAGCCAATCAGAATCGCAGGAGCTGACCGGCGAAGCCCTATTCCAGCAGGGTCAAGCATTGGCAGCCGCCCAGAAGTTTGAAGAGGCGGCTGAAGTATTTGACCACTTCATGGAAGCACATCCGGGACATCCACGTATGGCAGTGGCCAAGGCCCATGCAGCTATTGCTCTGGCCCGCACCCGCACTTCTGAAGAAGCGCTCCGAGCGCTCCAATCAGCATTGAAGAAGGCAGACAAGCTGCTCAGCGACGACATGCAGACTGCCCTCATGCAGGAACTAGCCTGGTGTCAGCAAGCAGTGGGCAACGCCGATGATGCTCAAGCGACATACAGACAGTTGCTGGCCCGCGGCGATGACCTCAAGAACAGTAATACTCTGCTTGAGTTGGCTATCATCCATCACACGAAGAAGGATCCTGGCGAGGCAATCAGCCTCCTGGATCGGTTGTTCGCCGTCGCCCAGCAAGATCCCGATGCGGTGAGTCCACAAGTTCGTGAACAGGCCCTCTATCGGCTCGGCGTCTGTCACTTTGAGCTGGATCATTTCGGCGAGGCTGTGGCGCGGCTCGAGGAGTTGTTGGGCTCGTTCCCTCAGGGTGTACTGACCGCATCAGCTTCCTTCTTCTGCGGCGAGTCCCTATTCCGGCTGGGTCGGTTTGAACCGGCAACAGCTCGTTTGAGCCACGTCGTGCAAGAGTATCCATCCGACGCGTCAGCCTCTTCCTCAATGCTGCGGCTGGGGGAGTGTTACGCAGCCATGCAGCGCTGGCCACAGAGTGAACAGACCTTTGCATCCTTCCTCAAACAATTCTCCGACAACCCGATGTGGTTTCAAGCTCAGTTTGGCCTCGGCTGGGCTCGCGAAAACCTGCAGCGCTATGAAGAAGCTATCACCGCCTATCGCCTGGTCGTCAGCCGGCATCAGGGCCAAACCGCTGCCCGGGCACAGTTTCAAATCGGGGAATGCCTCTTCGCCAAGAAACAATACGGCGATGCTGTTCGCGAATTGCTCAAGGTTGAAAGCCTATACAGTTACCCAGAGTGGTCCGCAGCGGCACTCTATGAGGCTGGTCAGTGCTTTGAGCAGCAGGACAAGCGCGTCGAAGCCAAGCAACGATACAAAGAAGTTGTCGAGCGATATGGTGACACCGAATGGGCTAAGCTAGCCTCAGCGAAACTCCAACGGATCGCCCGACAGTCACCAAAAAACTTATAAAGTCAGCGGCACCGGCTGATCAAGTTGATCGGGGCCAGTCCTGCCTGATTCGAGGGTGAAGCGTAGCCAAGGAGGTTCTCTGTGCATTCATTATCCTTTTCCGTGCCGTTAAGCCTGCTGGCCCAAACCGATGGGGATGCCGGTGGTCTAGGCGTGCAGTCCATCTGGGACTTCATGGTCAAGGGCGGCCCAATGATGATCCCAATCGTGGCCTGTTCATTCGTGGCACTGGCTGTGACCATCGAGCGATTCTTCAGCCTTCGCCACAGTGCGGTCATCCCACCCAACTTTTTCCCGGGGCTAAGGGAAGCATTGGGCTCTGGAGATTTAGACAAGAAGAAGGCCAAAGAGTACTGCGAAAGGAATCCAAGCCCCGTTGCCAAAGTCATGGCAGCTGGTATCAAACGGCTAGGCCAACCGATTGAATTGTTGGAACGCCACATTGAAGAATTTGGCCAACGCGAGCTGTTCAAGCTGCGGAAGTTCTTGCGCGTGCTTTCGGTGATCGCCTCCATTACGCCGCTAATGGGCTTATTGGGCACCATTCTGGGCATGATCAAGGCGTTTCAAACGGTGGCTACCTCCGGCGAGGCGCTTGGCAAGACTGAACTGTTGGCTGAGGGCATCTATGAAGCCATGATCACGACCGCAGCGGGCCTACTGGTAGCCATTCCCGTACTGATTATGTACCACTGGGTGTCGGCCAAGGTTGATCGTCTAGTTGGCGAGATTGATCTCATCAGCGTCGAGTTCATCGAAGACTTCGCTCTGCCTACGCTCTCTGCCAAGACTGCCCAGCTGCCTCCCGCGTCGAGCAACGGCAAGGACGGTTCTGGTGACCTACCAAGAACCGTGAGCGAAGGTGTCGATCAGCCGGCGATCATTGGCTAGGCAGCGCCAGCCGGTCTTCTAGGATTGTGGTGTTTCTTGAAACCCTGGGGCAAGAATCGTGCTACTTAGACCCACTCAATCAGAATCCGGCATCTCGGTCGAGATGACGCCGCTGATCGATATTGTTTTCTTGCTGCTGATCTTCTTTCTAGTGGCTACCACCTTCCATCAGGAGGAGCGCGAGATGCAGATTGCCCTGCCCATCGCCAGCGCGTCAGGCCCTGTCAGTGTGTCACTGCGCGAGCTTGTGATCAACGTCAACGCTGAAGGAGAGATCATCCTGGGCGGCCGAATTATGGACCCTGAAGCACTTTCGACCTTGGTCCTCGAAGCCGTTGAGTCAAATCCAGGCCAAAAGGTCACCGTCCGGGGGGACCGGACAACTGCCTACTCGAACATTGTTTCGGTGCTGGACATCTGCAAAGCATCTGGCATTCAAGAGCCATACCTTGACACTGTGCTTGGGCCTTGATCGTGACCAAAGATCCTTCTACGCCGAAGCCCAACCCCAGCCGACTGGGTCGTCGCGTAGCTCTCACCGTGGCGTGCCTGTTGCTGCTCGGCGTGATTGCAGAAGGCATCCGCCGCACCCGTCCCATCAAGCAAGCGTTCTACACCGACGCCGATCTCATCAAGGAATCAGACAGCACCGCCCTCATTCGCGACATCCTCTGGCAGCCTGCGGCTAAGCTGGCTGACTTGATCAATACGGAGCGCGACGAGTACGAGCCGCGACTCAGCCAGGATGGCCAAACCCTCTTTTTCGTCCGCGGCAAAGCCGGAGAAAACGCTGATCTCTATCAATCGCGCAGGACGCATGAGGGATGGACCGAGCCTGTTCCTCTGACCAGTATCAACAGCGATTATGACGAGCTAGGCCCCGTTCCAACTGCCGATGGCAGGACGCTCTATTTCTACAGTGATCGCGTCGGCGGAGTAGGGGGGTACGATCTATGGGCCGCCCATCGCCAACACAAGGACGACCTCAATTTCGACGAACCGGTGAACATAGGCCCTGCGGTTAATTCAGCATTCAACGAGTATGGGCCAGCCATCACAGATGAAGGCAAGACCCTCTATTTCGCCTCAAATCGCCCGCGGCCCGACGAGCTGGATCAGCCTCAACCCGACGGATGGATCGCTACCCTGCGCGAAGATCTGCATCATCGAGACTATGACCTCTACATCACCTTGTTCACTGAACGCGGACCTACGCAAGCGAAGGCACTCGATGCTTTGAACTCGCCGTTCCATGACGGATCACCGGCCGTCAGTCCAATCGGAGATTTTCTCTACTTCTCTTCGGATCGAGCAGGGGGATTGGGCGGTTTCGATCTCTACCGCAGCCGACGCCTCAATGGCGAGCACCAATTTGCCACGAACCTCGGCCTAGCCATCAACAGCAGTGCCAACGAACTGGATCCTGGCTTGACCCACTTGGGCTACGCCCTTTACTTCAGCTCGGATCGCCCGCTCGAACGCTTGCATTCAGAGCAACCCAATCCATACGATCTCTACGAAAGTGCTTCACGCGAGGTGTTTCGTCAGATCGACACGAAGCAGCAACCGCCGATCAATTGGATGGCGTTGTGGAAGCAGATAGGTCCCAACTTGCTCTGGGCTTTGCTCGCTCTGCTGTTGAGCTTGCTTGTCTGGCTACTGCTCCGGGCCTATGGACACCGCCGGCTGAGCCTGCTGATACGCTGCCTGCTTGCCTCCTTGCTTGCCCACCTACTCCTGTTGCTGCTGTTCAATTTCTGGCAGGTGGGTTCAGCCCTGGCGGACGCGATGCAGGGCCGAGGATCTATCCAAGTAGCCTTGATCACATCATCAGGATCCAACGCCATCGAACGACAGATCCTTGGCGAATTGACCAGCGTAATAACTCCTCCGGTTCGAGCTGCGTTTGCCGAACGACCGTCAGCACAGCTCGAAGTCCAACCGGTCCGGGCAACAGTCGATATGTCCGTTGAGCACCAGCTGCTTCGCGTCGAGGAACAGCCGCTTCATGAGACGCAGGCCCGAGAAGCCAAACTCCCTGAATCATCGCCAACACCAACGGCCCATTCCATTGAGCCGAGGCTTGATGTCCCGCAGCCATACCTACCATTGCCGGCCGAGGCTGCCCCCGCGCAGCATGCAGAAACCGAATCGACGACTCCCCAGACAGCCAGCGCAGAAATTCCTAGACCCAACACATCGACAGCATTCAGTGAAAATGTTGCCAGGCCGTCTCAAGACCCGCTGGCCCCCGAATGCAATCCGCTTGCTTATGCGCTGGATTCGACCATCCTGGTCAAGGCAACTATGCCGGCGGACGCAGCCACGCCCTCTCTGCCAACTGCAAATTTGGCGGCCAGTTCCACGCTTGTACCAATATCCCCTAGCGCCGTGGACATCGCCTTGCCAACGCGTAGACTTCGCCCAAGCAACCCTGAAGCTGAAGCGGAACCTGCGGCCCAACCGGTTGCGGTTGAAGCGAAGGCAAACAGACCACCACATGCGGCTGTGAGCGCCGAATCAAGCTCATCTGTTCAAGAACTTGCTCCCGTCAAGCTGAACCATGATGCATTCGACGTGGTGCCAAGTACAGCCGACATCGAGGGCATTCTCGATGCGTCCCCTATTGCTGAAGCGTGGAACCCGGCCACGGCTGTGCCGTTGGATCTCACTGTGCCTAGCGAAACAGGCCTATCTCTGCCCAATGAGAAATCGGTTTCATCAAACCAGGCGGAGGAGCAAGCATTGCCCGTGGTGGCAGCAGTCGAGTCCGCGGCACTGCAGCGCCAAGCTGTCGAGTTGCCTCGGTCAATGGACGGTGCTCGCTCAGTAGAAGTCAATCTGATGCCCGCGGAGAATCAAAATCAAGCTAGTGATTTGATGACCCAATTGGCTTTCGCCGCTACACCAACCGACAGCATCGTAGATCCGCGCCGCATGCCGCTCGGTGCGTTCTTCATCTCCACACCAGACATAACCGACCTGCCCGCTCCACTGGGCCTGCGCCTGCCCACTGAGATTGAAGTCCCACCCAGTTATGCCAATCGCAACCCCGAGGTCCGTCAAGAGATCCTCGAGCGCATGGGCGGTAGCAATCAGACCGAAAATGCCGTTGCCCTTGCGTTGGAGTGGTTGGCACGGCATCAGTCGGAAGACGGCCATTGGGACGGTGGCAGATTCGATGAAGGATGCAACGGCTGTGGGGGTGAAACTGAGTACGAAGTCGATACCGCACTGACTGGCCTCGCCCTGCTCTGCTTCTTGGGGGCTGATCACACGCATGTCAAAGACAGCCCATATCGCGACAATGTTCAACGCGGGCTTGACTGGTTGGTGGGGGTGCAGGATCGGGACGGTGATCTGCGTAACGGCGAGACCATGTACAGCCACGGCATCGCAGCCATCGCTCTTTCAGAGGCGTTCGGCATGACCAAGGACGCTCGTCTTCTGGCTCCGGTCGAAGCGGCGGTAGGATTCATCGTTGAGGCACGAAATCGGCGGAGCGGTGGCTGGCGATATCGACCAGGACAAAAGGGCGACACGTCCGTTACTGGATGGCAAGTCATGGCATTGGTCAGCGCCCAGCGTGCAGGCATCGACTTGCCAAGAGCGCCATTCCGCAATGCGTCTATGCATCTTGACGCGGTGTCCAGCCGACGCATTCCTGGGCTGTACGCCTACCAACCAGGCCGACAAGTGACGCTGGCGATGACCGCCGAAGCAATGTTCATTCGGCAATTGCTTGGGGCTGATCGAACCGAAAATGCGATGTCAGCCTCGGCTGGTTTTCTTGTCAGCGAGCTGCCCGATTGGAATTCGGAACCCAACACCTACTATTGGTACTACGCGACCTTGGCCCTGTATCAATATGGCGGGCAATACTGGGAAGTATGGAACGAGGCGCTGACCGAGCAATTGCTTGAACATCAGGCTGACCACGGTGCCGCAGCCGGTAGCTGGGCCCCGAATGACCAGTGGGCTATGGTCGGCGGCAGAGTTTACCAAACGGCACTCTGCACGCTGATGCTCGAAGTGTACTACCGCTACCTCCCCCTCTATTCCAATGATCCGCCGGGGGACATGATCGGTGGCATATCTGGAGCCATCGTCGACGCAACTACAGGTGAACCACTACCCGGTGCAGAGGTTCGACTTGTTCTGCCTGATCGAGCACCCATCTCGATAACCGCTGGAGCGGACGGCCGGTACAAACTTCGTGTGCCTGAGGTCCCGGATTTCTTCGCTCTGTCGGCATCTCATGAGGGATATCTTCCACAAACACAAAACATAGACGCAGCTATGTTGCATGGCACGACGCTGGCCGTTGATTTCAACTTGACACCTGCAAGCGAACAGCTCATCGCACTTGAACCCGTGCCCGACGTGCATCACCTGGGCGACAATGCGTTCTCCGGCTCAATCAACAGTCAATTCCAGCAGGAGAGTGAAGGGGATCGCTATCAAGAGAGTTTCGTGCTTACTCCGCGGCAGATTCCTCCTTTCTACAACCGTTGCCAGCTTCGCATGATGGTCAAGGGCGTTCAGCGCAGGCACAGGATCGAAATCAACGGGATCATCCTCGACACGCACCTCGATCATTCGCCACGAGATGGGAGTTTTGGCGAGTTCATCGCTCCAATCGACGACGATATTCTTCACACTGGCGACAACACCATCACCATCATCGCCAGCCCAAGTGACTCGGACATCGACGACTTCGAGTTCGTCAATATCCAGATCCAGCTAGCCCCTTAGGGCACCATATGGTGGTGCAGGCGTCGATTGACTAGCCAGGACACTCACAAGGCTGACTGCCTCCAGGGCGAAGAACGCCAGCCGGTGCCACTTAGCTTGACAAGCGGACGGCCAGTAGTTCTGATCCCCGTGGACCATCGATCAACCCTAAGGAGGCCCAACTCATGTAGCCTTGGACTTGGCGTCTGCTACCGGCAGGCCATCTTCTGGCCACAAGAGCATCGAGAATGTGAAATGAACGGGTAGCCGCCTACGTCTGAGTGATGGGTAGGCAATCCGCCCGGTGAGCAGCGGGAACGACGTAAGCAACAGCATCGAAAGAAGAAATTTACATGGTCAGACAAATGGCGATAGCGGTGGGCATCGGAATGGCAGTTCTCGTAGTGCAACCAGCCTATGCGGATGCAGAGTGGGGCTTGCTCAAGTCCGAATTTGACCAATCGCACGCAGAGTGGCAAGGAGCGATGGAGAAGCTCAAGGGTGACGATGGAGCGGTCACGTTCAACCCAGCCGCAATGCCAACGCACCCCATCAAGAAATTTGGTGATCGATTTCGCCAATACGCAGAAAAACATGAAGGCAAACCGGCGGCCTTGCCGGCATTGACGCACATGCTGGGGGGAGGATTTCCCATGATGGGCGGAACGGATCAATCTGCCGTCTGGGCCTTGACGCAACTCAAGGACCACCACGCGAACGACCCGCGAATAGGGGATCATCTCGCGGATATGGGCATGGCTGTCATGTCCGCCGGCGAAGACCCGGTGATCGCCTTCTTGGAGGCCGTTGCCGAGAAGAACCCGGATCGTGAGATTGCAGGCGGCGCCCAGTTGGCTATAGCGGAGATTCTCTACGAGGAGTCGCCCTTCGCAATGATGATGGGTTCGGGCAACGCCGAAGAAACCAAGGCAAAGAGGGAACGCGCCGCGAAGATTCTGAGGAGCATCAAAAGCGAGTTCGCCGAAACTGCTCTTGCCAAGCAGGCAGACGATTCTCTCTTCGTTATCGATCATCTCCAGGTGGGGATGAGGGCACCGGAGATCGTGGGCAAAGACGCGGGTGGCAGGGAAATCCGGTTATCGCAGTTTCACGGAAAGGTCGTTGCCATCATTTTCTGGGGAACATGGTGCGCTCCCTGTATGCAGATGATTCCGCATGAGCGAGAACTCATGGAAAAGTATACGGACAAGCCTTTTACAATCCTTGGCATCAACGCGAATGACACCCTCACCGACCTCAAGAAGGCCCTTAGGAAGGATCGCATTACTTGGCCGACGATATTCGATGGAGAACCGGGCGAGTCAAAGATCACCAAGAAATGGCGCGTTCGTTCCTTTCCGATGATTTACATGATCGATCACAAGGGCGTCATCCGCCGGAACATGGTCATGCCATTCCAACTGGACCAGGTTGTAGGTGAGTTGGTGGCATCGGCCCTTGAAGACGACAAGAACGACTAGGGTAGTAGCGTGTGCCCAGTGCTCTCTGGAGGCAGAAGAAACACGAATGAAAAGTAAATGCTCGTATATTGCCATCACCGTTGTCGCCTTAGTGCCAATCGCTTGTACTAAATCCCTTCACGAGGCCGACTTCGCTCAGGCAAAGCCTGTCGAGGTTTGGGGTGGAGTCAAGAACGGCTTTCAGGACGGTTCCATCTATTTCAGCGGACAGCCGACGGCTGAGGCATTTCGGGCCGCACAGGCCGACGGGATCCAAGTCGTTGTCAACTTGCGGTCTGATCGTGAAATGAAGTCGCTGGAATTCGACGAGCCATCGCTTATTGAGGAGCTGGGCATGAAGTATGTAGCTCTGCCAGTGACGCCAGCCACCTTTGCCCCCGCTGATGCGGACGAATTGAAGGAAATTCTGCTCAGTACGACAGGTCCCATTCTGATCCACTGTGCATCGTCAAACCGCGTCGGAGCAATTTGGGCCATGTACCTTCACCGCCACCGAGGTGTGGGAGTAGACGATGCGATTGATTTGGGTCGCAAAGCCGGCATGAGGTCAGAAGTCTTAGTCGAGACCATCCGGGCAACCGCCGACTAGCACTCCTGCACCACACGGCGAGGGGCCATCCTCAGCCAACACATTGCTTTCTCCCAGGCAAGCGGCTGAACCGATGCACGGAGCCGCTTCGCACCGATTCTCGGCGTCTCCTTGCTGCCGAAGATCCGCGCTTTACGCTTGCAATCCATGCCGCTAAAGTACCGCCTGGAGTTGACCCTCGGCAGAATGGATAGCCTCAATGGGTCGCCCAAGACGCCGGAGTGGCGGAATTGGCAGACGCGCAGGATTCAAAATCCTGTTCTCGCAAGGGAGTGAGGGTTCGATTCCCTCCTCCGGCATGAATGTAAAGCCCGTCAAGATAACAACTTGGCGGGCTTCTTTGTTTTTACTCACAACCACTCGAAATCTGCGCGGGTAGTAAAACGGGTAGCGCACTGAGATTTTGCAGCCACACGCGGGTAGCGCGCTGCGACCACAGCAGGAGGATTTTTGCACCGCGTTGGGTGAGTACGGAGCGTACAGATCCCACGCTGAGCAATCTTGCAGGCGATCGCCCGCGATTGTTACGATGGTTCTATCAGGTGCGTTGCAAGTTGGTGCACGGAGGTCTGACAACGAACGATATTTCTGGGGCGGAATGATGGCCACGTGGGTTCCTGGAGTAACCATCACCTGGGCACCTTCCTTGCAGACGAGGCAGCAGCGCCAACAGAAGGCCGTTCCTCTGGGCAGCGGCACTTTATGGGCCAGACGCCGTCGTGTCGGGTTCGTTTCGCCATCGAGAGCACTGGCGCACCACGCCGGCTGAGGGCGTATTTGTCAGGGGGTGGGCGACTCGAGCAGCTTCGCTGGAGTTAACTTATTTTGCTAATCTCTCCAGGCACGGCAGGTGAGGCAAAGACAAGTTTGAAACCAAGTGAGGTGTGGCGTGGCTCAACCCGACTCATGCGAGGCGCTAGAAGGTGACCAGCTGAGGCGATGGGCGGTCACGCTCAAAGAAGCCGTATTCTCCACGCTCGACCTCTACAGCGTACAAAGTGACTCCGACTTGCATGAATGGTATTCGGGCCTCGCGGCTCCTGCGGCATTTGTGTTCGACGTAGAAGTGGACCTAGGCGAACGCGGTCTCAGCCGATTTGAGGTCTTCAGCACGTCTTTGAGAGGAGCAAGGAAGGCAACAGAGGAATTCGCTGATGGCGAGGGGGGAGTGCTCAAGTCGATTGAGGAAGGGGACCCGCGCCGCAGGCCAGATGGGCTGGCATTACAGGTAAACTCATTCCTCCGTAAGCTGCCATGGGTCCACCTAATCGAAGCCTCCAAGAGCTACTCAGATTCCTTCACGCGTGATGGCGTGTGTAAGTTCTCTGGCAGCGCATCGCTAGATCCATTCTCGGCAGCGGCAAAGTGGGTGTTTGAAATCGTCGGGACCTTTGAGGATAACTTGCTCTGCTCCGCCCACCAAGGCGGGGCAAGAATCGGCGTAGATATGTCAACCCCAAGCCTTGAATCGCCCTTCGCCAAACGATTTCTCATTGTTGAGCCACTGCTAGGTGAGTACAGCTTGGCAGCAGTCAAGCAAACGCGCCTCGACAAACCGCTTATTCACTCACCAGCTGAAATCGAGAGCTTCGGCCATCTTCTGTTTAGATTTGCTGAGTACGTCATCGGTCAAGATCGCTCGCCGCATACCCAGGAACCCACTGCGGTCCCGGAAGACCGGGCAGCTGCCGAATGGAGTGTACCTGAAGGATACGTTCGTGTATCGGAAATCTCAAATGACAGTGCCTTCAAGAAGAATGGGAAATCTCCGCCACGAACTACAGTTCAAAGATGGGCGGACAAGCCTTCCGCACCTGAGGCTGTGAAAGATCCCGCAACGGGGGAGAATTGCTATCCTCGAGAATGGGTCATGGAACAGAGGGCGCAATGGGCTCCACGAGCGTAATCTGCTTGCGTAAGCGTAACACCTAATACGCATTGATACGCACGGATGCATGTTGAATACTCCTTTAGACAGAGGAGGTATTCGATACATGTCTACAAGAGAAGAATCACTCGCCACCACAAGCGATGTCGCAGCCAGATTCGGCGTGACGGACGAGACTGTTCGGCGCTGGGTGCGCGAACATCGCATCCCGTTCATACGCGCTTCGCGCCGGATAGTCCGCTTCCGGCTAGCGGACGTGGAGCAGACCCTCCAGGTCAGTTCGAAGAGGGACAAATGAACGATCACCCATCGGCATCGGCTCAAGCCCTACTCCTAACGGATGCTCAAGTCGCCGAACT
>JAJDDP010000228.1 GCA_029260235.1 Phycisphaerae bacterium
ATGCAGTCGTTCGTAGAATGCATGCCCGGGAAAGGAAGGCAAATCTTGCGTAGCCAGCCAGAAACCTGCCTGCACATCCTTGCGCCGGCCCATCGCCATAAGTGATCCTCCATGATCCGCACATCCGAACTGGCAGCCTACATCATACCATACCTGTCAAGAAACTTTTGCAACGGACTGTTAGTGGTCGCTCACTTGCAATCCACTCTTGGGGCGCCTCGGCGCTAGGAACATTCATAATCTAGCTGGGATTATTTCTTGCGTTTGGCGGGCTTGCTCCGACGCTCGTCTGCGGACTTTGCAGCGGTTTTCTTGGCCGATTTTCTGGGTGTTCTGGCCCTATTCGCTGGGTCGATTGCGGCTTCGTAGTTCTCGATGAATTTCTTGACCGGGACACGTTTGATGACCTGGCCGATCACTTTTAGCGGGACGTCTTCCAGCTTTTTGAACCGTACGCAGGACTTGCCCATATCCAGCTTCTTGCCGGTCTTGGCCCATGCCTCGCGGAACCAGGTCTCGTGCGCCGGATCGTTGTAGATGCACATGAGATAGACAGCCATGTGGTTTTTTTGGGAGGCTAAACCCACGAAGGGGAGCGGCTGATTGGGGTCGCAGTGGTAGCCGGGCGGGTAGACACTGTGGGGCACGACGTAGCCTATGGCGCCGTATTGTATGACCTCCTCATAGCCTTTGGGCAGGTTCTTGAGAATGACATCGCGAACCTCCTGGATCGCTTCCCGCCGCTCTTGAGGTAGCTCAGCCAAGTACGCTTTGATCGTTGTTGCCTTGCTCTGCATGATGCGATCCTACCACAGAAAGCAGAATTGAGGCAACGCCGCAAGATTGGTTAAGGCGGGCAGGATCGACTTCTCTCCAGGCATATGTACCATGTGGCAAGCAATGCCAAAGAAACCCAAGATCAACTACCACAGCAGCGTGCAGCCCTTCATTCGCACGGTTGGGGCGCGTGAATTTGCCGAGCGAGAGATCGTTTCGCTCCTGGGAATCGAAGGGATCGGGAAAAGCTGCTTGAGGGCCTTGTGGCTAACCAAGATTACAACAGCCTCTGCTCTACCGGAGACTGAAACCGAGGCTATGGTCGAGAAGATCCGCATTCATATCGGTGGTGTTCAGCCGGCTGGCATTGAGCACTGGAAAGATCAAATTCGAGGGCTACTTCTTGAGCGCAAAGGCATGCATGTCGGCCCCTTGGGATGGACCGACACGCCTTGAACGCTCTTCTTTGCAGTGCCCCAGGCTGGCACTTCCACCGCCGCCCTGTACCCGTGCTCACTCCGTAGGTGTACGTTGGAGAACCTTGGCTGCTCCGACTTCCTCGAACCTGGAAAGATCGGTCCAGAACGTTCCCTCGCCGGCGTAGAATAGCCGGATGGATTCGGGCTTGAAGTTCTGGGCAAACGTATAGAGGTTGTAGGCTGATGGACTCCCAAAGGCATCGATCAACAGCTTGTACCCCTCTGCCTGGGCGGCGTTCTTCATTTTTTCCACATCGGCAGATGCTTGGCCGAGGATCTCGGTACGCTTGGCATCGAGTAGGGCTACCTGTTGTTGAATGGTGGCGACTTCGAGTTGGGCCTGTGCGTCAACTTCAGCTGCTTCTTTTTCTCCCTGGGCCCGAATCTGAGCGACCAACACCCGGGTTTCGGCCGTGGTCTCTTCGCGGGCTATTTCAATCTGCTTCTGGATCTCTTCCAATTGCGCTCGTACAATGGCTGCATCCCGCTGCTTCTCGGTGGTGATCCGGTTTTCGATGGCTAGGTAGCTCTGTTGGATGGTCCGCTTGAGATCCTCAGTCACTTCATCGGTACCCGCCCGAGCGGTGGGTGCGTGAACCTCGATCTCGCGAACCAAGGCTAGAAGAATCTCGACGTTCTTTGCCCCACACACGCGCTTGAGTTCCGCGGTCAGGGCGTTCTGGAATTGCTCGCGTTTCTCTCCATGGATGAAATCGCGGGCTGCATAGGTTGAGCCGATGTTGCGACAGATCGATCGCAACTGCGGCCCGATGACCTTGTCCAGGACGGCATCGACGTTTCCAAACTCGTTGATGATTTCGGCAGCGTGCATCGGGTGGATACCCCAAACCACGGTCACCCCGACCCGAATCAGGTAGCCCGTATCGGAGGGGAACGAAATGCGCAGGTTTTCATCCTCGTTGACCTTGATCTGTGAATACTCGTTGTAGCCGATTTCGATGAGGGTGATCTTTTGAAGTTTCGGATGGATGAAATAGACCCCCGGTTGGAGCACATCAAGCTGCGTGCCGCGCTGACCCGGTTCGGACAGGGCTCGGACGGCGGTGTATTCGATGTCTTCGGGCAAGTCGGCGTCTTGGCCCACTGCTTGCCCCGCGCTTGGTGCGCCACGGAGCAGGTTGGTTACCACGCCGACAAAACCGGCTGGTATGACCACCGCGTCGTGCATCTCAACTTCGTAGACCATGGGATTCAGTTTGTAGATTCCCGGAGTCAACACCTCACGAAGCATGCCCTGCTGCCCGGATTCGCGGCTGACCAGTACTTGTCCCGGAGGAGCAGGTTTGCCGATCTTGCGGGTCACGATACCGATCTGTGGGAACTTGCCCTTGAAGCGGAACGTACCCGCTCGAATCTGCTCGACTTGGGCTGAGCTGAGCGATTGGACCCACTCCCAGGTGGATGGATCTCCGGCATCGACCACCGTTAGGGGGGTGAGCGTGTAATCCCAGACCAGCGGGTTGTAAAAGTAGCGGCCTGGTCCGAGCGCTTCAGGTTGAATGCCCTTTTGCCCCGGTTCGGTAGCTACGATCTGGTTGGGGGGCAGGTTTTTTCCGTGCTTGCGGATCAAGAAGGCGCATTGATTGGGTGGAACGTAGACGCGGAACGAGAACCAACAAAGGGCCACCAATCCGACGATCACCAATACGATCGTACCTGCGAATGAGTAGATTAATCGTTTCATCGGTCCTCACCTCCCTGCTGTGCCGGCACGTCGAACTGACGATATTGCTTGAAGATATCTGCGAACGGCCCATCAGTGTTGGACAGGATCGATTGGATGGACGGGGCGATCTTCTCCAGGAAGAACATCTGGGCGTAGGTCCTGCCGTCGCCGAATGCATTGACCGCTGCCGCCAAAGGCTCTGCCTCAGCCTGGAAATCGAAGAGTACCACGTTGGCCTCTGCTTCTCCGCGAGATCGCAGGGCGGCTGCTTGTTTCTCGGCGGCTTCTAGACGCAGCTTTGCCACCGCCAATTCGCGGTCGGCTTCGGTAATGGCCACCCCCTTATGCTCTTCGGCTTCCTTGGTGACGGATACGACCTCACGGCGGGCGTCACCGATCGCGCTGTTGCGGGCCTGCATCTCTTGCTGTTCCACAAGGCGGGCCTGGGCACGGGCTTCTTCCATCTGATTGGTGAATCGTTCAATCTCTTGATCGGCCTGTTCCCTCTGGCTGATCAGCCGGGCCATTTCTGGCGGAGGTTGGATGTCCCGAACCAGTGCGGATTTGATTTCGATACCTTGCTTCCAGCACTCCTCCTTCAAGGTAGTCAGCCAATGGTCCTGGAATGCTTTGCGGGTGGCTCCACTGATGAACTCCCTGCCCTGAAGCTTGCTGCCTTGGATGCGGGAGATACTTCGGGCATTTGGCAGAATAATCTTGCTCAGGATGTCGTCTTCGTCGCCGTAGGCAACAGTGACCTCAGCTACGCGGTCGGGCCTGACCGCCCACTCGATGGTGCCTTCCATCTTGATCTCAAAACTGTCGTTGGAAGGGAAATGGATAGAATCGTCGCCAAGCATGTCGTACTTCTGGCTACGGATGTCGACGAGTTGAATCTGCTTTAAGTAGGGGTTGTTGGGATAGAGCCCCGGCGAAAACGTCCGGCGCTGCACGCCTTTTTCTCCAGGTTCGACGGTGTAGGTGTTCTTGTCGGCTGGGTCGTCGCCGCTGAGTAGGGTGACCACGCCTACATGCCCCTCGGGGATGAGGACCATGGGGAACTTCTGAATTTCGTAGGCGAGCAAGTTCACATTGTGGCGGCCTTGGGTCAGGATCTTGTCGGTTGGGCCGCGTTCGTCGGGCTCGGTTGCTACTGTTTTGGGGAAGGGCAGGGGCTTGCCGAATTTGCGAACCAGTACGCCGATCTCGCTCTGCCCAATTTGAGTTGCTGGCCCCTTAATCAGCTTGTAGGTGTACGGATTGAAGAAGTAACGCGCTTCGGAGAACACTTCGAGCCGGATGCCCTTGTAAGTGTCGCGGACCCGTTCCTCGGTCTCGCCCGTTTTGTCGGCTATGGCTTTGACCAGCTCGGGATAGAGCACGACTTGGTCAGTAAACTCGGGCATAAGATCAGCCGGGATGGGCTTGCCCGTCTTACGCACCAATACCAGGAACTCGCCCTTGTTGACTTCGACGCGGACGACAAACCACAAGACCAGACAGGCCAGCACGCCGATGAACAAGACGGCTGGACCAATCAGCAGGATAGCCTTTCCTAATTGACCTGACCTTCCTGGAGGTGGGGGGCTGGGGGTTGAACCTACCATGATGAACCTCCTTCAATCGATGTGTGGCGCGAAGCGAACCAGCGACCGCTCACTGTTGCCCGCAATCTCGTCTCTTCTAGATCGCCGGGGCGGCCATCATACCAACGGTGCCCCGCAGTGCGAACAAAATCTCGCCCGGCCCACGTTGCCAGTCTGACACCGCGAGCAGCATGCCCCATCTTTACTGGCCATTCCTGGGAACAGGGCTTTGAGAATGAGCCACACGCTGACCAGCAAGCCGATCGCAATGAACAAGATGACGATGATGGTCATGGGCATGGGTCGATACCTTTAAGCTGCGACAAGACATTCCTGCAGGAAATATACACGAAGAACGGCCGGCTGACTGTTATAAAACCGCATCGAGTTTTGAGTGGGTGCATGACGCGGCCGACTCGCAGACGTACCCTTTCAGGGCCACGACGGCAAGTGAGCGGGAACGCGCCAGCCGCATCGGTCACAGGTTGGGCATCTCCTGATTCCGCCAAGCCTCCTCGTTCCGGACGAGCGTGGGCTGGGGTATGCTCATGGTTTTGAGAATCGGCTAGCGCAGGTGTATCATAATGTGGATCAATGGCTAGGCTGACCCGTGCTCGGCCCAACCCCAAGCGAGCGGAGCATGGCAAGAATAAGTAAGCCTGACCCCCAAAACGACAATAGTCGCTCAACGATGAGTGCATCTCCGATCCAGAAACCGTTGGGACCAAGTCTGATCATGAAGCCGACGGGGAAGGATTCAACGCAGGATTTTGAGAGGCTACTCGGGCCCTATCGATTCAAGTGATGATTACGCGAGCTTGTTATCGGAGTGCTGTGTGGACGGTGGTCGGAATTGCTGCAATCCTGATGATGTCCGTTCTGTTCCCGCGAACACATCCCTGGCGCTGGAGCGTTTGGGACTTGGGTTACACAATTCCTATTATCGTTTGTTGCGCTGCAGCGGTATTGCCTGGTACGAGTCTTGGATACCGTGGTCGTGCGACTTCGGGGCTCTGTCAGTCGCTGGCATTCCTGGCCGTCTTCGCCCAGGGTCGTGTTGCGTTGCGCGAGCCGATCGAAGTTACTACCAGGTGGACGCTTTGGGTGATCTTGTACAGTCTTATTTTTGCGACACTTACTCATGGCGCGGCATTGGCGTGGAGGCGTGGGAAATTCAAGGACGGTCAATGCGAGAGGTGCGGCTATCTGCTCCACGGATTGTTGACCGCCCGCTGCCCGGAATGTGGTACTCCATTCAACCCATCACACACGACTGATGGAATAGAGGAGGGTGAATAGGGTGGTCGCCAACCTGACACAACCGGCGGTCGCACTGCTTGAAGTGTCGATTCACGGAACATTGAATCGGCTGGTGCAGGTGTATCATAATGTGGATCAAAGACTAGGCCGACCCGTGCTCGGCCCAACCCCAAGCGAGCGGAGCATGGCAAGAATAAGTAAGCCTGACCCGCTAAACGCGCATGGATCCACCGAACATTGAAAACCGCAAGCTTCCAATCGTTGGCGATCAGTTGGTCGGCCGAAAGGGTCTATGGAAGAAAAAGACTGTCGAGATTATCGACACGAAGCTAATGGCCACACATCAGTCTCTGCTGCCCAAGCCATCGAAGCACCACTTCACTTCTTTTGCTTTCCACGACGGCCGCGAACTCCTTGCGGCTACAGGTAACAGTGTCTACTTGTGGGATTTGCGCAGTGGCAAGCGGCTTCACGGTGCATTGCAGCCGCCGCGAGAACTGATCGACAAATGGCTCAGGCTATCGAGAGGCGGGTATGCTCCATCAGCCTGTGCTTTTTCGGCGAGTGGAGATTTGCTTGCCGTGGGAACTCGTGCCGGGTGCTTGCTTGTCTTTGACGTTGCGAGCGGCGACATGAGTCATGTTTTGGAGAGCAGCCAGACCTCGTTGAGCTATATTCGCCATGTGAATTTTCTCGGAGACTCGCCGTTCGTGCTCGCGATTTCATCGGTCGCAAGGGTCTACGACACGCATAACCGTGCGTGGTTGTCCCTTCCGGTCTTTGGAGAGATGAGAGCGAAGACGATTAACGGTACGGTGGCAATAGATGGTCGATCGATCTTTGTTGTGGACTGCGATGGCAATCTCTATGAATACGAATGGAGCCTGCATGATGAGCAGGAGGCCGCGATAAAGGAGGCCGAAGGGTCCAACGAATCCAACTGACGGAGGAGGGATGTTGACCAACTTCATTCATTGCACGGGATCCGACTAACAGCGAAGAGCATGCGCTGATTCAGCCAAACCCCGACCAGTAAACGGCACACATGAGGAACTCAGAATGAAGAGAACATACATATTCCTACTTTCGGCCATTCCCGTTGCCTTATTTGGAAACTCTGCCAGCTCCGACTTGGTAATCACCACCGACATGGTCAGCGACGCAGCCGACGGCTCGCTCTCAGCCGGTGACGTGGTGACCCTGACGATGACCATGGACGGCACAGCCCGGGCTGGCGTTTGTGCGACGAGTCTCTCGCTGGAGTGCGAGACGGGCGACATCGTCATTCTTTCGGTTGAGATCAACCCAGCCTTCTCGCTCATCTTCGAGGAATCGAGCGAACCGCTGCCGGGCAGCACCTACAGCACCGTTCGTGCCCAGCCGCTCTCAACCATGGACCGCAGCCTGGGTGCCCGGGGTGAGCCAGTCATCTTCGCCAAAGTAGAGATAGAAGTGGTCAGCCTCACCGACTTCGCCTCCGACCTGACACTCAATGCCAAGGGTATCACCATAGGCCGACGAAGCGCCCGCACCGTAACCCGCGGCCCCAACGATTCTGGCCCTGGAAACTCGGGCAGCCTGCACATCCCGCTGGGTAATCGAGGGCCAGACATCGGTGTGTTCCAAATCCCCTGGGATCTCATCCCAGAGACGCTCAGCTTCGAGGTGCGACGCTGTTGAAACTGCGGATGGGATGAGTAAGTGCAGCCACACACGAGCCTGGGCAACGGATCGCCTGGGGACGCTGCTGCATCTTGCCTCCACGGATCCAGGGGGCTTGCCCAGGTCGAGCCTACCGGAGCATCGCGGACGGCCCAAAGCGGCGGGGTATGGGTTTGACGGCCTCTGGCGAGTTGGTTCTGCCGATTCGGCCAGCCCTGTCCCTTGACCTCCTGCGGCTTTGAAGCTACCCTGCCGGGCGTGACTGGGGTGGTTCTAGCTGATTGAAGCTGCAGCCAGTCATTGCCCGGGACAACCTGGGGCATTGCGTTTAGGCCGATGTTTGAGGCAGATGGGTTTTCGACCTCGTTTGCTCCCATTGGCTGATTCGTATCATGGGCCTTCGTCTTCGCGGCCGAGGGTTCAGGCCTCTGTGTCGGACGGCAGCGCCGCGACCACATCTTTAGTGGCCGCCTCAAGGAATGTAGCAGTATCCAAACTGGATGGCGGCAAACCGCGCCTGCGGGCGCGATTCGTCGGCGAATTCCATAGAGGATCTGAATTAATGATCACCTTTACCCGGTGGTGTAATCGGCAACACACCAGGTTTTGATCCTGGCATTCCAGGTTCGAGTCCTGGCCGGGTAGTCGTATGGATGGGGTGGCTAACCCAACCACGAACTTCAGCAGGATCGGACGGCCGGTGGGTCGTTCTTCTTGACAGAGGAATTATGTCCAGTACCGCGGCGATCATTCTGGCAGCAGGCAAGAGCACCCGCATGAAAAGCGATGTGCCCAAAGTGCTGCATGAAGTGTGTGGCAAGCCCATGCTCTCCTACACGCTGGACGCCTGTTGCGAGGCCGGGATCGACCGTATCGTGGTCGTCGTTGGCCATCAGAAGGAACGGGTGATCGCTGCATTCTCTGACAGGTCCAATTGCAGCTTCGTCGAGCAAGCTGAGCAGAAGGGGACTGGGCACGCTGTGCAATGCTGCAAGGAGGCATTGGACGGCTTTGCCGGGCAGGTTCTGGTCATCGCGGGCGACATGCCGCTGGTTCGGGGCGAAACGCTAAAGACCTTGTTAAATGAAAACACCAAGACGGGCGATGGCATTACCCTGGCGACGACCATCTTGGACGATCCTGCGGGCTACGGGCGAATTGTTCGCGATAAGCTGGGCGGGCTGGTGAGCATCACTGAGCACAAGGATTGCATACCCGAGCAATTGGCCATCAAAGAGGCCAATCCAAGCTACTACTGCTTCGACGGACGCTACATGTTCGAGACCATGGACAAAGTCACCAACGACAATGCCAAGGGCGAGTATTACATCACCGACGCGGTGGGCATCTTACTAAGTGAGGGGCGGGGTGCCGGGGCGATCCCTGCGGTCCCGCCCGAACAGGCCACTGGAGTCAATTCGCAGGAAGACTTGGTTGTAGTGGAAGAGCTGATGACTGCACGGGCTGAGGCGGAGGTCGCTCGCTGATGAAGAACGCGCTCGGACAACATGGTGGCGGAAATGTTGGTGAGATGATCATCTTCGCCGGCAGCAGCTCCCTCGCTTTGACCGAAAAAATCTGCCGGGTTCTGGAAGTGCCCGTCGGTAAATCCGTGCTCGATTGTTTCCCTGACGGAGAAACCTTCATCAAGCTGGAGGACGACGTCCGGGGCCACGATTGCTTCGTGATTCAATCGACCTGCCCTCCAGTGAATGACAGCCTGATGGAATTGCTGATTTTCATTGATTGTCTGCGAAGGGCGTCGGCCAACCGTATCACGGCGGTGATTCCTTATTTCGGCTACGCGCGGCAGGATCGCAAGTCTGAAGGCAGAACGCCCATCACCGCTAAGTTGGTGGCCAACTTAATCGCCGAAGCTGGGGCTGACCGCGTTCTGACCATGGACCTGCATGCCGATCAGATTCAGGGATTCTTTGACATCCCGGTGGACCATATGACGGCTATGCATGTACTGGCCGATCATTTTGAGCAGCTCAACGTGCCCAACGCGGTGGTTGTTTCCCCAGACGTTGGCCACCTGAAGACGGCCAATGCTTACGCCGCACGCCTCGGTGCCGACTTGGCGGTGATTGACAAACGCCGGCTCTCGGGCGAACAAACAGCCGCGCTCAGTATCATAGGTGATGTCGAGGGTAAGAATGTGCTGATCCTTGACGACATGATTGCCACGGCTGGCACGCTGCTCGAAGCTGCCCTCTTGGTTCGTAAGAATGGGGCTGAGGGGATTTATTTCGGGGCAACTCATCCGGTACTGGCAGGGCCTGCCTGCGAACGGCTGGAGAAGGCAGAGCTTAGCCAGTTTTGTGTTACAGATACGATCCCTTTGGGCGAAGAAGCCCACTCCAAAGTTAAGGACGTGGTGATTCTTTCGGTGGCGAACCTGATGGGTGAAGCTATTCGCAGGATCCACGAGAATCGATCCATCAGTGCCCTGTTTAGGGAATAATCTCCGGCGACACGTCCGGTGATAGTGAGATAGGAGACGCGAGTAAAAATGGCAATCCAGACGCTCAAAGCAACACGGCGAGACAAAATCGGCACCCGGTACGCCCGGCGCCTTCGGGACAAGGGTCAGATACCGGCGATCATCTACGGCCACGGCGAAACGCCGGAGTCGATTGCCCTGACCGCCCATGACCTGTCGGTAGAACTCAAGCAGGGTACCCAGGTCCTGAGCATAGACCTTGGCGAAGGCGAAAGTCAGCTTCTGATCAAGGACATTCAGTACGATTACTTGGGGACGACGCCGATCCATCTGGATCTGGTTAGGGTGAGTCTCGATGAGAAGATCCAGGTAAGCGTCGAAATCCAACTCCGCGGCACTGCAAAGGGCCTCGCCGATGGCGGCGTGCTTGAGCAAGGCATGAATAGCATCGAGGTCGAGTGCTTGCTGACCAGCATCCCCGAAGTATTCCATCCGCTGGTCACTCATTTGGGCATTGGTGACTCTCTGCTGGTCAGTGATTTGGACTTGTCTGATGGCGTTACCGCGTTGGTCGGTGGAGACGAGCGGGTGGCCTGGGTTGCCGTCAAGGTTGAGGCCGCCGAGGTTGAGGAAGAAGACGCTGAGGATGGTGAAGTGACTCAGCCTGAGATCATCGGCAAGGGCAAGAAGGAAGAGGAGGGCGGCGCCGAATAATCTCGGCCTGCTTTATGGCACCCTTTGAAGCTGGTCGTAGGCCTGGGTAATCCTGGATCCAAGTATGCCGCCACCCGACACAATGTGGGTTTTCGGGTTGTGGATGAATTGGCCCGCCGGCATGGGATGGAAACCAGCCAAGAGAGGTTTCACGGCTGGTTTGCCAAGGGGGTGATCGGGCAGGAGGACACTGTCCTCTTGAAGCCGACCACCTTCATGAACCGCAGCGGTCAAGCTGTGCTTGCGGCAGGGCGGTTCTACAAGCTGGAGTTGGATGACGTTTTGGTCATCACGGATGACTTGGCCTTGCCATTGGGCAAGATTCGGCTCCGCTCCAAGGGTGGTGCCGGCGGACACAACGGCCTCAAAGATATCATCGCTCGACTGGGCAGCGATGAGTTTGATCGGTTGAGGCTGGGAATTGACTCTCCGCTTGGTGACCAAGTGGGCTTTGTACTGTCGGCGTTCACCGAAAGTGACGAAGTCGTGATCACGCAGAGTTGCGCATCAGCGGCCGATGCCGTGGAATGTTGGATCGCTGGCGGCATTGCAGATGCGATGAACCGCTTCAACGCCTAGAGCGATGGAGCAAACAAACAAGGTAGCTGCCGGCTAATTGTCGGCGCGTGGGGAAAACTTCGGAGATCGGCTGGTTCGATCCAAGAGGTGATCTTCAACTAGACTGCAGGTGTACTGCGAAGTTTGTTGGGCCGACCGTATCGGCCAGGAGGTAGGCAGATTGAAAACCTATGAAGGCATGTTCCTCTTTGACCCTTCCTTTGCCACCGACATGAAGAACGTCGAGCAGGAAGTGGCCCGCCTTATGGAGCGAGCCGATGCCAAGACAATCATGTGTGACAAGTGGGAGGAGCGAAAGCTCGCCTACGAAATCGACGGTCGCAAACGTGGCTGCTATGTGCTGGTATTCTTCGAAGCAGATCCCGAGAAGATCACCAGTTTGGAGAGGGACGTCCAGTTGTCCGAATCGGTCCTTCGCGTACTCATCTTGCAGGCAGAGTACATGACCGAAGAGATGATGAAGAAGGCTTATCCGATCCGGCAGCGCGCTGAATCAGCAACGACTCCTCCGGCCAGTGCCGTGGGCGAGAAGCCTGAGGGTGAATCGAAGCCAGAGACGCCGGCACCCGATTCGGCTGTGCCCGAACCAGCAACTGCTGCTGCAGAGCCCGCCGCCGAAGAGTCCGCAGCCTCAGAGTCCGCCGCAGCGACGGCAACGGCGGAGCCGCCTAAGGATGAAGAGGCCTAAGCATCTTCGGGGCAAGACGTGCGGAGACGCAGGTGCGGCTCAGCATGTTCTTGTCCAAGAGCGTGACCTTGCGCAGGAGTTCTGCTCGCAGCCGTAGTTGCAGGCGGTGCTTCAATTATCGTCACCAGCTGACCCGCGCAGCGCGGGGATGGGTTGAATGTTCCAAGGAGCTAAGCAATGGCCAGTTTCAACAAAGTCATCCTGATGGGGAACCTGACGCGTGATCCGGAGCTGTCCTACACGGCCAGCAGCACCGCAATTTGTAAGTTTGGATTGGCCGTTAATCGGAAATGGCGCGGTGCCGACGGCAATCAGCGCGATGACACCTGCTTCGTAGATTGCACTGCTTTTGGCAAAGCCGGCGAAACCTTGAATCAATACATGAAGAAGGGGAACCCGCTGCTGGTCGATGGTCGATTGCAATTCAGCAAGTGGACCGGCAAGGACGGTCAGAATCGCAGCAAGCTCGAAGTCGTCGTCGAGAACTTCCAGTTTCTTGGCGGTGGGCGCTCCGACGGCGAAGGGGCAAGGCCCGCTCCGGCCGCCCAAGCGGCGCAGCACAGCGGCAGTCCTGCTTCGGCGCCAGCTGGCGATTACGAGCCTCCTCCTGCTGACGTGGGAGGCGACATCCCCTTCTAGTGAGAAAAAATTCGCCTGCGTGATCTTGCGTTTTGCAAGAGCAATCACAGCCCAAACGTGTGCGGCAAGCATTGGAGACAAAAGACTCTAGCTGCCCTCCGGGGATCTGGGAGATTCGCGGGCTGATTGAATTGGAAACGATCAAGTGCCCGGCTCAGGGTGGTAGAGCGGTTGGCCTGGCATTCTGAATGGTTATACTGAATCTAGCTGTCGGCGACCTGACCTGGTTTGAACGGTCGCCCATTGTGAGAACCGAAAATCATGAAACTTCTGCTTACACAAGACGTCGAAACACTGGGTATCGTCGGTGACGTGGTCCAAGTCTCAGCTGGCTACGCTCGAAACTATCTTCTTCCTCAGCACTTGGCGACCGAGCCTACCGACGCCAACATGCGTCGCTTGGCCGATGCCCGCAAAGCAGCCGAGGAGCGCCGCGAATCCGTGATGAACGCCAAGAAGTCGTTGGCTGAACGGCTCGAAGGTACCGAGGTCACCATAGCGGCCGCAGCCAATCCCGACGGCGTACTGTACGGATCGGTCGGCTCTCGCGAGGTCTCGGCAGCCCTGCACGATGAAGGCTTTGAGGTTGATGCATCCCACATCGATCTCCACGTTCCCCTCAAGCGACTCGACAATGTCGTCATCGATATCAAGTTGGCGGACGGGATCACCAGCCAGATCAAAGTTTGGGTGGTGCGTTCCAAAGCCTCCGAGGAAGAGGGCGACGAAGGCGAAGATTCTGGGTATGACGATGACGCCGGCATGGAGGCAGGCGTAGATGGCGACAACGCCGAATCCTAGAGCCAGCTCCGCGCGGGTGCCCGACTCCAATCGGATACCGCCGCACGATCTTGACGCTGAGATGAGTCTTCTCGGCTCTATGATGCTTGATCGTCAGGCGGTCGAATCTGCGTTGCCCCTCATTCACCGCGAGGAGGCGGAGTGGTTCTATAGGCCTGACCACCGACTGATTTTTCAGTTGTTGCTCGACCTGTATGATCGCAACGCCCCCATCGACCTGATCGTCGTACAAGACGAGTTGAACAGGCGGGATCAACTTGCTCAGGTAGGGGGCATCGAGTACTTGGTCACCCTAGCTGAGAGTGTCCCTTCCTGGGTCAACGCTGAATTTTACGCCCAAATCGTTCGCGACAAGGGCCTGTTGCGCGACCTGATTCAATGCACAGGCCTCATCTCACAGAGCGCATACTCAGCCAGCGAGGCGACGGCCGAGATTCTGGATAACGCCGAAGCATCGCTTTTCGCCGTCACCGAGCGGCGGGTGAGCGGTCAGGCCGTCGGTTTGGGCGATGTGCTTCAAGACGTTTACAAACGCATCGAGATTCGCGACGGTGACTATCTCACCGGATTGGCCACCGGCTTCCACGAATTAGACGACCTTACCAGCGGAATTCAGCCAGGCGACTTAGTCATCATCGCGGGACGACCCAGTATGGGCAAGACTGCTCTGGGGCTGAACATGGCGGAGAACATCGCCGTCGAAGGGAACAAACCGGTCGCGTTCTTTTCGATGGAGATGAGTTCGGCGCAGCTCGCCCAGCGAGTCCTGTGCAGCAGAGGCCGGATCGATTCGCATCGATTCCGCAGGGGGATGCTTTCTGAATCGGACGTTGCTGAGCTGGGCCATGTCTGTGCCCAACTGGCCTCAGCCCCCTTGTTCATCGACGACACGCCTGGGACGTCCATCCTGGAACTCCGCGGAAAAGCGCGGCGTCTTTGGCGGCAACACAAAATCCAGGCTATCTTTGTTGATTATCTTCAGTTGATGCACGCCCCGGCGTCGAGAGAATCGCGACAGCAGGAAATCACCGCCATCTCCAGCGGGCTTAAGGCGCTGGGACGAGAGCTCAACATTCCCGTGGTCGCCATGGCCCAGCTCAACCGCATGGCTGAGGGGCGAGAAGGGCACCGGCCCAGGATGAGCGATTTGCGCGAGAGTGGGGCCATCGAACAGGACGCCGACGTTATCATGCTGCTGCATCGGGAAGAGTACTTCAATCCCGACGATCATGCTGCCCAGGGCGTGGCGGAGGTGATCATCGCCAAGCAGCGCAACGGACCTACCGGCACCGCCAAACTCCACTTCAACAAGAAGCTAACCCGCTTCGATAACCTTGCGGTCAACCCCAGGGCGATGGGGTCTGCCCCTTTTGAACAAAGCCCAGGCACGCCGTTTTAGTTTAGTTCGTGCCGTGCCCGGACGACTCGCGCTAACCCGAGCGAAAACATGACCGGATGAGCTATCGGCCAACCTGTATCACCCGTCAAGAACTCACAGCCGGCGCGAGCGCTTTCTGCAATGTCATTGCCACCTCCTGCAATGGAGGCTATCATCCGCCTCGTACCTTGGCACGGTCACCTCGCACAGGCTTCTATTGCGGTTAGTAGCCTGGGCAGCTTCTTGTTCATCTCCTTGTTCTGGAAGGATCGTTAAGCGTGCAGCCACGACACCATCTTAGATTTGCAGCGCGGATCGTCTCCATAATCATTTCGGTTGCTTCGACGTCCATGGCCCAGGAACCTGCAGCCCGGGGAGTCATTGACGCCGTCGAGGTCACGGGCAACACACGGACGACTGATGCCTTCGTTCTTAGCGCGGTCCAGCTGACTGCCGGCGATCCTGTCGAT
>JAJDDP010000229.1 GCA_029260235.1 Phycisphaerae bacterium
AAGTTCAGATCCCGCAGTCCTTGGATGGAATCGCGTTGGCCCTGCTATTCACCGAAGGGCACGAAGGACGCGTGAGGGTGAACATACGGGCTGAAGTTGGCTTTTCAGCCCTGAAACTGGCTCAAGCGGTCGGTGGGGGAGGGCACCTGCGGGCCGCTGGCGTCGTCCTGAAGGGGGATATCACGGCTGCACTGGACCAACTGCTCCCCTTGGCCGAAGAATTCTTGAGGGATGGTCGGGCTGCCGCGCCAGCGAGTGTCGCCGAGCAAAGCCCGTAATTTGTAATCGTGGCATAGGCTAGTTCATAGTCGCAGGGCGGCCGTTCGAGACCGGGCCGCCGCCGATCAGCGATCACAGAGATGGAGACGGAGTTCACATGGCATCTAGGAACGATTTTGTAACCATTGTGTCGGGCTTGCCGCGTTCGGGCACGTCGATGATGATGAAGATGCTCGATGTTGCAGGCATTGAGCCATTGATCGACAACATCCGCACAGCCGACGAAGACAACCCGAAAGGCTACTACGAATTTGAGCCTGTCAAGAAGACCAAAGACGATTCGTCCTGGCTGGAGCGAGCTCCGGGGAAGGTCGTCAAGATGGTGCATCTGCTGTTGCTGGACCTGCCCTTGACCTACCAGTATCGGGTGGTCTTCATGCGACGCCATCTCAACGAGGTGATCGCCTCGCAGAACATCATGCTGGATCGCAAGGGCGTCGGCGGTGGCAGCTTGCCGGAAGATCGCATGAAAGAGATCTTCCTAGCTCAGATCAATAAGGTTGATACCTACGTCGAAGAGCACGGTAACTTCAAGATGATCCAGGTCAGTTATAATGATTTCCTGGAAGATCCTGATCCTTCCATTACCCAGATCAACGAACTCCTAGGCGGCGAATTGGACACAGCGGCCATGCGCGGCGTGATCGACGCCAAGCTGTATCGGAATCGCAAGTAGACGAGTACGTAGATCCTTCGCAATGGGGATCTGAGTCTCAAGAATATGAACCCCTTGCCTTTGGCCAAAGGCAAGGGGTTCTCTTATCGGAGTTCTGGTTCGTCCAAGTGGGTCGCCTATGGAGCAGCGTGCCCGACAGCTTCTCTATACATAGCTTCGTCCAATTCGACGACAGTGCCGTCTACTCGCAAAACCCATCCGCTGCCGTCCTGGTTTGAGCAATGGATGAGCGTACTTTGTGGACTGGACTTGCTCGTGTGCCCAGGGATGTACGTGCATGACTGCCCGAGATCGATCTCCTCGGCCGACGGGCCGTCCGGACCAAGCAAGTCATCAAGGGTGGGGGGGTAGGCCTCCCGATTCTGCATCGCATAGAGTTGGCAGTGAACACCAAGGTTGCTGAGCTTGGACTCGAAGTCATCCAGCGTTTCGGGTTCTGGCACTGCCTCCTCTGCGGCCACATTGTCCGATTCATCACTCACATAGCCGATTGCCCTGAGATTCTCCATATCTTCATCGCTGAAGTCTGCGTTCGGCATCTCAGCTGATCCACTCGACATCATAAAATTGGGCAACACGGTAGCCGCAGCTACGCCCAACCAGGGCGCGAACCAGGTTGGTGATGGCACCGGCACAGGCAGGGGGCCTATGCCGCAGACTAGGATTCCCCCGTCGTCGGTGGAAACTGCCCATAGGTCGGGAGACAGATTGCGCATCCAAACCTCGCGCCGAGGCCAAATCGAGACGTCTAACGGCGCGCCTGCCTGTTGGGCCATCGAGCAACCCGCAGAGACCAACGGCAATGAGATGGCATACAGATCTGAAACACTCTTGGGCGTGTCCAGGTACACCAGCGTGTTGCAATTCTTGGTTAGCCCTTGCCGGCCTTGGGCAAAGTCTCGACTCTCCAAGATCGATAAGCTCGCTGCAGAATCTGAAGCCAAACGCTCAATCGTCTGAGCAACCGCCTGCGGATAGAGTGCAACAATCAAACGCTCCTTATGGAATGCCCAAGCAGGAGCAACCGGCGACGGTCCAAGGGTGACGTTGATGAAGTGGATCGGATGATCTCGGTGATCATACGTCTGAATTCCTGCCCCAGCGGACAATCCCATCTCTGTAAAAAGCGTATCGATCCCCCTGCGTATCAAGGCCTGGACCTTTTCAGGATTCTTGGTTTCGATCACCGCGGTCATGCCGCTGCCGAACAACCCGCCGCTGCTGGTTGCGTCGAAGAACACCCAAGTGTCGCCAAACTGATCGAGAATATCTTCCTTGATCTTCATGCCCAACGCAGCCTCTACTTCTTCGACCCCACCGTGAATTTCCGCCGGAATGGAAGGATCAACCACGGCCAGCAAATCTACCAAGCCCATCATCTCCTCATACACCATAGACAAGTCCAGATTGCTGGCCTTGGCCAATGTGGCGTCGGCTGGAATTGCTACCAGGTCTTCAGCAGTTAGCGGCACAGAGCCAAATAGTTTCAGCAGTCCTCGCTTCTCACCGGGTGCAGCGATGTAGAGCGAGTGGCGATGCCCTTTGCCCGTGAATTGCTCGTGAACTGTGACTGACTGAACGGAAGTAATGCCCAGGCCGTCGAGTACTGTCTGCACAGGCGGAGGGAGTTGCTCTTGGCCCATCGCAGCAGAGAACCCTTGTTGAACTACGACTAGGAGCTTGACCACGTTGAGATGAACGGTCAAGAGCCCGGTGCCTTTCTTGGCACCCATCTTTTCTAGCGCACTCGAATATGGTGACGATGACGCCAAATTGGCTCCGCTGCCCGCCTGTGTACCCATGAAGCGTTCGACGGTGGCTTGGCCTATCGCAACTAGCACGAATTCGTCAACAACGCCGGTGATGACCTCCACGATTCCAGGGCGGAGATTCATCTTAGTTCCGCCAATTTCTACCTCGGTGGGAGCGCCCAATTGCGGCACCAGGCCTAGCAGAGCCTCGACATCGGCCAGGATTTCGGTCGGTACCGAGCCTGCCTCGATTGCTATGATGAGTTGCGGAGATGGCATCCCTGCTTCGGTGTCTATCCCCAAGAGCGCAACCATCCCGCCTCGCTGCCACAAGGTGTTGGCCAAACCCAACCCAGCCTTCATCGCTTGAGACTCAGGGTCGTCGCCGCTGGCGTAATTCTTGACCAGCCAATCAACAGATTTTTGAATGGCTTGCCCGAGCCGCTTGAACTCAGGATCGGCCAACATTTTCCCAAGCGGGGTGGCTGCGCCGGCGCCATGATCAAAAATCTGAACCCCCGACCACTGTGCGAAGAGAACAGCATCATCGGGTACCGAAGATGCAAAGTCCGTCGCGCTGCTATCCTGGGCAGATGCGACCAAACCAAGAATGGCTATCGTCAATAGGATTCGCTGCCCATGGCTTTGCGGGCGGCGCTGAAAGGTTCGCTGCAGTATTGTGCTCCAAATGACCATCTCATTACACCCCATTCTGTTCATACCAAGAGCCAATGTCCCCAGCGGTCATCGGCATGCCCAATTACGGCGACTGAGTTTGTGCTTCACTGATTGCTGCGCTGAGACGACCCAGGACGATCTTCTTGACTTCGTCGATCGAACCTGGGATGCGCGCCGCAGCCGCGCGGCGATGACCGCCCCCGCCAAGGCCAGCCGCAACCAGGGACACATCCACATCCGGTCGAGATCCGTGCGGTGCTTTGCTGCGAAAACTGGCCCGAATTGTGCCATTCGCCTGATCAATCAGCAAACAGGATGCATCGACGGTAGCTATCTGCAGCGGATAGTTCACCAAGTCCTCTGTGTCGGATGCGGTCGCCCCGGTCTCACTAAACATCTCCTGCGTCAAGGCCAAGATGGCAAATCGTTCGTCACAAAACAACTCAGCCGCACTCAGTACCGCGCCCAACAGCCGGAAGCGGGCGCTCGACTCAGCCTGGAACAAGCGCTCGAAGACCGCGGCTGGTTGGACACCGTCTCGCACCAGAGCACCGGCTGCCTCCATTGTTCTTGCGTCTGTGTTGGAAAACCGAAACCACCCTGTATCGGTGGTCATGCCCACATACAATGCCAATCGAGCCTGATCATCCAGCGGCCAATTCGCATGTTGGGCCCACTCGTACACCATCAGGCAAGTAGCACTGGCATGCTCGTCAACCAGGTAATGATCGACCAGCGGGTCACGCGTAACGTGGTGGTCCACAGCCAACTTGGGCAGGCTGGTCGATCGCAGCCAGGCTGCTACCGGTTCAAGCTGAGCATCTGAACAAGTGTCCAGTACAATCACTCCGTCTGCCTCAGACAGTGCGGGATCATCTGTACCCGCAAAAATCGCAATCGGATCTTCGTCTAAGAGCCACTGGTAGCGCACCTGAGGTGGCTCAAAAAGAAGGGGCGTCGGTTCATTGCCAAGCCCGCGCAATATCGACCGCATCGCACATAGCGAACCAATCGCATCCCCATCTGCTCGGGCATGTGAGAACAGCAGGGGGCGTTTCCACCCAGCGATCAGCCCCGCCAGTTCCTTGCAGTGTTCGCCAACAAATCGTATCTCGGTTGCATCCATGCGCTACGTTTCTCTTTTCTATGTGCTAAGGCCGTGTTGTTGCGGAAGAGGCGAATCGGCGACAGGCTTCTACATCCAGCCCAATCTGTACCTTAAGTTCCTGGATTGAACCAAACTTCACCTGCCCTCTCAACCATAATCCAAATTCCAGCCTGATTGTTTTGCCATACAAGTCCTCATCCGCATTGAGCAAATGGGCTTCCACTTGACGCGATCCCGAACCTGGCTGATCGGCAAAAGTAGGGGCCGAGCCAATGCTGATAGCAGCTGTCCACGGTTTATCTCTCTTAGGGTCCATCGTTCCGGTCCAGGCAATCCCGGCATAGACGCCATCAGCCGGGACCAATTGAATATCGACCCGAACATTGGCAGTGGGAAAGCCCAGCCCGGCTCCGCGGTGATGCCCGGAAATTATGTCACCAAGCAACGCATAATGACGGCCCAACATCATTTGCCCATCGCTGACTCGACCTGCCGAAATCATTTCGCGAATGCGTGAACTGGACACCTCCATAGCCCATCCGTTTGAAAGCTCGACGGTGACTGGCTCGACGATCAAGACTTTGAACCCATACTGGGCACCGAATTGCCCGAGCATCTCGGTCGTTCCTTTGCGCCCGTGCCCGAACCCGAAGGTAGCTCCTTCGACCACAAGCTGAGGATTGAGACATCGCACGACCCGGTGAATGAACGCCTCGGGCGTCAGTGAAAGTAGTTCCTCGCAGGCATGGGCGACTATAACCGTATCGACGCCATTGGCCTCCAAGGCTTTGAGCCGTTCCTCTAAAGGCATCAGCATCGCCGGCGCTTGTTCTGGGCGAACCACCGTCAATGGATGTGGGTCAAAAGTAAGAACCACGACCGGCAGATCGGCCTGAAAGCCCAACCGCTTGGCCTCGGCGATGATTCGCTGGTGCCCACAATGCACGCCGTCGAAGTTGCCAATGGTCAAGGCTGACTTTGGCAAGATAGCCGAATTTGAGTCAAATTTGCGGATCACTTTCACCGCCCAAGAATAAACTCTGTGCGGGGGAATCGCAATTGCTCACACAAACCACATAGAGTCGAGTTCGGCTGGGGGACCAAGATCGCCTGTGCCGATGCTTAGAAAATGAGGCTTAGGCTGCGCGCACAGTGTATAATGTCCTCAAGGGCGGAAGATCGATAGCATGAACAGCAGCAGCAATCCAAGCCAAGTGGACGCGGTCATCTGCCTCGACGAAGAGGTCTATCGACGCCTCAGGGAAGTGATCCGGCACCTGTGCGTGGGCTTGGTGGACGTGAATGCACGAGTCCGCCTGATTTCCGCCTACGCCCAGACCGAGTCGCTCTCCATAGGCCCGGTCCAGACCATCGTTCATCAGGAACTGAGTTGGCCTTTTCGCCAGAAACGACTGGCCCAAATCATCGAGGCTTTGGCGGTGCGTAAGCCGACGGTGATTCATGCATTCTCACATGGCTCCTATTGGCTTGCCCAGGGCTTGGCGGCTGCATTCGATGTTGACCTCGTTGTCCACCTCACCAGCTTCGATGATATTGATGAGCTGCTCGGTGTGACCTCGGACCATCTCCGCGCGGTCATCGCCAGCACAAATACCCTGGAAACACAGGCGGCTGAAATCTCGCCCAAAATGCGCGAGGCAGTTCGATTGGTCAGGATGGGTTTTCTCCGCACCGAGCGGCCGTCTTGCTTCTTGAGGGAGGATGGGTTGCCCACAGTGGCCTGCACAGCCGATTTTGATCAAGGGAATGGCGTGCCCGAACTGATTCGGGCTGTCCGCATTCTTCATGATCGAGGACACGAGCTGTTGCTGTTCCTACTGGGCCAAGGAAAGCAGGAGCGCGAACTGAGAAAACTCGTCCACCAGCAGGAGGCGGCCGCATACGTTACCTTCGCCAGACCCCGAGCAGAAACCAACAGCGTTCTAGGTGCCGCTGACATCTGGGTTGCTCCGACCTCAGAGAAAACACTGACCTCCAGCTCATTGGCAGCCATGGCCACCGGCACGGCCATCGTTGCGTGCAGCGACGGCGTCCCCGACCATTATGTCGATGGCCAAACCGCGATAGTCTGTGCTGATCCATCACCGCGAAATCTGGCCGAAGCCATCGAATCGATCATCCTGGATCGCAATGGTGCGCGGACGGTAGGCGCCCAAGCCATGGATTACATGAAGGAACACCACAGCGTAAGCGCCATGGCTGAGAAAACGATGGCCATCTACCGGGACATCTCAATGCAAGGAAGAACATTCTCAATCAGCGAGAAGCCAAACAATGCAACAGCCAGCTGACCAACGTTGCATAGGCACCCAGTTCCAGGCCCGAGAGGCCATCTTTCGCAGCGGCAACTAGGGAGCACAATATCGCTAAGTCAGGCCCTAAACAGGGGTTATGGCATGACGTTACATGTCAGCACGAATGTGTTTCCACCGCCCCGCTAACGTCCCATAATAAATGTTCTGTTGCATTGCATTTCCGGAAGGGGCGCATAGGCTCATCCTTCGCTTTCATGCTAGGTGAGACTCAGATAAGATTGAGCCACGCCGCCCCACTCATCATACGGCTCGGCGGCCGAGCGAAGGCAACACTACTCAACCAAGGCGAGCCTACCATGCCGGAATTCGTCCCTTATCTCAGCGTGATCAACGCCAAGGAGGCTGTCGCGTTCTATACCCGCGTCTTTGGCGTCGAGCCTGTGCTTTTGTTGAATATGCCGGATGGTAGGGTAATGCACTGCGAGTTCCGAGTCGGCGATGCTCGATTCTTTTTGAGCGAGGAGCTAACCGAGCACGGCGGGACGCCTAGCCCGGGGTCACTTGGGGCTACGACTGTGGCTGTTCATCTCTATGTGGATGATTGTGACGCGATGGTCGGTCAAATGAAAGCCAATGGCGCGGATATCCTCATGGAGCCGGCGGATATGTTTTGGGGTGAACGATTCGCCCGGGTGCGAGATCCATTCGGGCACGAATGGGGAATCACCACCCATCTTCGCGACATGACTCCAACCGAGATTCAATCTGCGGCAGACAAACTGTTTGAAGGCATGGCAGGATAGCAACGCCCGAAACCAGTATGCCGCTGGCCGCTATGGAATCTGCTCGCCATACAGGCCGAGACTAAAGCCAAAGGCTGCACCACCAAGGCACCAAGGACTGCCGGTCGGCGAAGTTTCTAACCGCTCGCCTTGCCGTTCTTGGTGACTCCTTCAGGCCCTAGATTCGGTCGCCTTCAGCTTCGTGGTTCAGTTGCCTCTAAATTCTTCAAGGTCACATGCGGTGTGTCCCGCCCTTACCGACGTCGCCCTCTGCTCCTGCCGGTTTTGCCCTGCTGTGGTTGCTGGGCTGGGTCGGCATCAGCGCCGGAGCCGGGCAGCTTCGACAGGTCAATCGGCGCGGACGGGGTGATCGTCTTGCGGCTTAGATCATATCCATAGACGATCATTTTCTTGGAGCCAGCGTCGATCACATACAAGACCTCTTGGTTTGGTTGCAACTGTCCCGTGGTCAAAATGTAGTCGCCGCCCTGAGAATTCATGCTTGAGGCGTAGGCGGGTTGAGGCTGGGTGCTGATAATCAACAGGCCGGTCAGAAGGATGACGGCCGTGATACTCAAGACGCCAATTGCGAAGTTTTTGGTATCCATGCTCATCTCCTTTTACCTATTGGCCTCGACGGAAATCGCGTTCAAGATCGCGGGTCGCGCCCACCTGGGGGGAACCGCTGGGTGTGCGGCTTGGCACGATGGCGTGCATGCGTCGATTAGACAAATCGACGATGTAGAAAACGTCGTACGATTCATCCACCTCGCAGGTCACTGCAATGAAGTTTCCGCCAGCGCCCATTTTCTGGGCATAAGCCGTGGGTAGTTCGTAGCTGCTCAGAATTACGGCAGCGAGCAGAAATAGGTTCAACCCGACGAGGCCAACGATGATGCTTCGCTTGCTCAGCACAGCTTGTCTCCTTCCATAAGACAACAGACCACCAATCCCACAAGCAACCAGCATGGGATGTCGCCGGCAACTCGTGTTGCTACCCCAGCTGTGTTGGCTGCGTGGCCACAATCAGCCGAGGTGTGATCGTTTGGGATTCTTGAATGCGATTCCAACGCACAGGCCCCCAAAAGCAAACACCATGAGCCACTGCATGAAGGGCTTGTCTC
>JAJDDP010000230.1 GCA_029260235.1 Phycisphaerae bacterium
ATCTGATCCCACGTTTTTCCCTGCGATACCAATATCGAGATAAAGCTGTGCCGCAACGCATGGTAACCATCCAGCCGCTCAAAATCAGTGCCCTTCACAAGCTTCTCAAACAAACGATCTGCTTTGTCACCACGACGCTGCTCCACTGTCCGGCTGCTCTTGCCCTTCCACCGCTCGTTGCTACCCGTGTAGGAAAACTGATCGAAGATGGGAAACATGATCGCGCTGCGCTTCGGTAATGCCTTGATGTGATCCCGCAACGCTTTCGCTACCGAATCCCTCAGCTCAATGGTCAGGCTGATCTCCGACAAGCCCTTCTGCCTTGCACCCTTCTTGCTAGTGATCGTAAGACGACCCTTCACAAAGTCAGTTGGTTTCAGCCGCACCAACTGGATACGCCGCATGCCTGTGGAGCAGACAAGCTGCATGGGCAAGAGCATCTCGGGCATTTCTTCGCCCACCATCTCGATGAACTTGTTGATCTCGTTCAAGTCCAACAGCCAGCGAGCCAACAGATCACCCCTCTCATCCTCGGGCGTGGATGCGGTCAGACTTTCGATCTCTTCCGTGGGCAGGAAAGGCTTGATGGTGCCCGCAGTGATCTTGGGAATGGTGAAGGGACATTCGGTGAGCAATGGAGGTTTTCGGGTTATCGCCCAGTTGACTGCTGATCGCAGCGACTTGAAGTCTGAGCGGATGGTTCCTTGGCTGATGGTTCTCTTGCTGGCAGGTTTCTTATTCTTCCCCGCCGCTTTCTTCTTCGCAGCCTTCTTCTTGATCTTCCTTGCAGGGGCAGTTTTCTCTTTTGCCCGCGTTTGTTGAAACGTGGTCATATCGGCATCGGTCAAGCTCATCAGCCTGGCATCACCGAGTACCCTGGTGAAGTGGTCCATATGAATGCGGGTGGGGTGATGGTTCCGAACTCGTGCGTGTCGCCGCAGGCGGTGGGCGCAGTCGTCGGCGACCAAGTCCAGTCGACCGGTATGTTGACCAAGCTAATTAGTCTAGGCCTCGTCACTTGGCAGTCCGGCGAGCAGCTGACCGAGGTCGACAGAGGAATATCTTGCCCCGGACAGCCGCTGATGGTGGCGTTGCCAAGTCCACAAGGGGCGGATTCGCAGGTCGGTTCACATGCCTCACAGAGCGATTGGCAAACCATCCCCGTCCCGCAAATGAAGCAGCCGGTGATGGCGAAGTTGGCGTTGCCCACGCCTCCCACAGGCGCCGGCAGTTCACCCACCAATTCGGCCCGATCCGCGAAGATCCTCACTATCGTCGAGTTGCTATTTTCGATGAATAGCTGCGGATCAGCCAAGCCGGTGGTCGTGACCGGCTCGACTACCAACTCGCCGACATCTGGTTGCACGCCTGCCAAGTCGCCAATGTTGATAAACATGTCCGCATTGTCGCCGGAGCCATCGCGGTCCGAGTCGTCGTTGTTGATTCTTGGTCAGCGTAGAACGCACCTCGTTACCGATTGGGCGCGCTCTCCGAAAGCGAAAGCTTGTTTTTGAATTTCTGTATCGTCTCCTCAAGCTGATCAGCCAACTGGGCGCCGTTGAGGTCGGCGTATTCAGAACGCAGCTTGTTGCAGGAGGCTTCAGCCTTGTCCCAATCCCGTGCCATGCCATGAAGCCACGCGAGGTTGTATTGCGCACATGTTCGAGGCCATATGTCCGCCTTGTCGGCTGTGGTCAAGTAGTGGAGAGCTTGTTGATACTCTGGATCACCGCGAAAATCCAAGGCGTTCCATTTCATTTCCTGGCCAGTTTCTCTTCTGGCTGCGCCCGCCGCCAAGCTGTATTCGTGCGCGAGTGTTTTCAGATGCACCAATCCCAGATACCTGGCTATGTATCCCGAATAGGAGGAATCCGGGTATCGTTCGAGAAGGTCGCGGAGTTGCTCGACGAGTTCAGCCTCCTTTTGGTCCTCGGGGCGTCGCGCGGGATCGACAAGGTGGGGCCTCCTAGTGTTGACAATCTTTGCCAACAGGAGAACACTTTGCCGTTCAAGGGCCTCTTTTCCTTCCACCGAATCGAGATCCACACCCGCTGGTAGTTCCCCCACGTTGCGCCGCAGTCCGATCCATCCAAGTTCGGAACGAAACTCTCCGTTCTTCGGTGTGCTTGCCCGAATGTCAATGTCGAATTCGTCGCTGTAGATGGGTTCATAATCCTTGCCTGGACTCCATCGAGCCCGTATTCGATAGGGTCCAGGCTCTCCAAAGACGTAGCCACGTCCGTAGTCCAACAAGATGAGCAGTTCGCCGACGGCACGCTTGCCCGGCATTAGCTCGGTCGTGGTTTGCTCAGGCCCGCTCCGGCGAAGCCAATATGAACGGCCCTGAAACTGTTCACCTTCTTTGGCTACCTCAAAGACCAGACCATACGGGACTCCGTCCAGTCGCGTTGTCATCAAAAACGGAACGCTTCCAAGATTGGTCAAAGAAATGTGAATGTGCAGCGGCTCCTTCGCACCGAAGGTGGAGCGTCCCAACGACACCTCAAGTGTGACTGGGTGAGGGAAGTCTGTCCTGGACGTATGGCCCAGCGGATCGCCATAGGCATTTGCGACAAATGCAATCGTCAGTACAAATGCAAGTGCACTCTGTTCAAGTGAATCTGTTAACATGTTCTTCTCGCTCCACAAAGCTCTATGGTCCGTTGTATTCACGCAGTCTCTTGAGGCTATCCGGAAGAAAACTTGGTCCTTGTTCGGTTTTATCCATCAAACCCCCATCACCGGGAGTTTGCGGCTGACCCAAGTGAGGCGTTCCAAGGCAATGCGCAATCTCGTGCGCCACAGTACGTTGCTCCGCCGCTACTCCGTAGGCGTCTTTCAACACTTCTTTCAAGATAGTCGCCATACCTGTGTAGGGTGCGCCCCAGAAAAAAAAGGCGGAGGTCGAACCGTCCGGATGCGTGCTGACACCCTTGGTGTTTGTCGTCTCGGTGTCGGCATCCTCACCAGCTTCAGCTTGAAACGCCGAAAAGACGTAGACCGTCCAAAACTCCGACGCGGGAACTGGGAGGCCACGAGCTAGCCTGGCGGGATCCCATTGAGTCTTGCTCTCCGGGTCCATGTTTTTGATGAAGGGTATTCCCGTTGTTGTTGTGTACTGCATCTCGACTACAGGCAGAATGTATGCAGGTGCATACGGTGTCGTCAGATCGTTCGTGTCTGGCAGTGGCAGGAACTGGCTAGGCAGTGAACCGACCCCTATGTCGCTTCCGACAACGCCGGCGATGAAGTTAGCTTGGTCCTTAAGATCGTCGTCGCTCATCGTACACGTCCCGTTGGCTGGTCTGGCTCCCCAATCCTGCACAGTTACGGCCACTTCGACTTCGTCGTCAAGGAGGGGGAAAGTTGACTGTGTAAAAGTGATGATTTTGGTGACAATATCCGGGAAGCCCGGCGCCACGATGCGGATAAATCCGTTCGTGAAATCTTCCGTGCCCACTTGGTCCGACACATCAATCACTAGCGAGCCGAGCGGGAACCTCGGCTCGTTCCAACCCACGCTTGTAACCGTATTTTGAGGAAACGAAGGTGCTGTCATCGAATCCACCTCGACATGCAGCGTCCGCCACACGGTCAACAACGGCGAGATGTTCCCGATGAACGTAGCGATCTGAGCATCGTCGGGGTTGATAGCCATTCCAGAGGGTGGTACGTCGTTATCCGTGATTGTGTTCAGTGCCGCCTGCTTCAACGTGGCGGCTACCCTGTGATTGTCGCCCGGCTGGCGGGCTACGTTGAAGAAGTTGACGTTCTGGCCGGTCGCATCGAGCATCAGGGTAGTTTCAGCCACAATGTTCGCACCCTCGCGAAGCCCGAACCCGCTACCCCGATTATCGCCGCCGTTCAAATCGTTGTCCACGGCATCGCTGTTGGCTGAGGGGTCGTCGGGATCGATTGACTTCAAGTGCACGGTAAGGCCGCCAACAGCCGGGATCGAAACAACCCTGACCTGAACCACATCGCCCCAGGGGCCATTCTGATCGACTGCGCCCGGGAAGACCTTGAGGCCGATAGCGCCCGTTGGGTGGTCATTCGGTTCATTGATCTCTTGTTCACCGGCAGTCTCCCAAATCACGTCAAGATCAACGATAGTCACCCGAACCGTGTCTCGGCAGATTTCTTGGGTGCCGTCTTTTAGGATGAGGTCGATGGTGCCGGTGCTGATGGGGTTGTTGCTGGCGGCTAAGCCCTCCATGCCTAGCGTGGCTCCGGCGATGGCGAAGTTGGCATTGCCGCCTTGCCCTGGGACGGGGGATGGGAGCTCAGCAGCCCCGACGCCGGTCCCTTGGAAGATGCGAACGATCAGCGGGTTGTTGTTCTCAACAAACAGTTGCGGGTCAGCCAAACCCGACACATTTACCTGCGCAATTAGCAACAACCCGATGTCAGCCGCGTCGCCGACATCGATCACCGCATTTAGATTATCTGCAAACCCGTCACCGTCCGAGTCGTCGTTGTTGATCCAACCCCACTTGCCGGGATTGGCGGCTGAGAAGGGCAGGTCTTC
>JAJDDP010000024.1 GCA_029260235.1 Phycisphaerae bacterium
TTGTGCGCTGCGCAATTGGCTCAGCTTGCTCGTAAACTCGTTCGCCTCAGCCTCCCGGCATGCTTTGCCGCTCAGATTTCATCCCAGGTCGCCCATCCCCAGAACAGTCGCTGCGTGGAATCGGGGTTTTTCAGGGACGACGAAATAGGCAGCCGCAGGTTAGATTCAGATTCCGACTTCAGAGGCTGTGGAGTCGAACAATTGCCAAAGTTGCTGATCCGTTCGTCACCGCAACCTTATCCAACGGCTGCTGCGAGCTCCCTGCTTGTCCGAGCGGGTTGAGTAGAGTTCCTGGCGATGAGCACATAGCCGCCAAAGAGCATGGCTGACCAGAACACGTTTCCTACTAGCGTGTTTCTGAGGAATGGTATTGCCATGCCGTAGCACTCGATTAGGCCGCCCATGCTTTTGGGGTACATGGTGGTGAAGAACCAGTGGCCTGCGTTGGTTAATAGGAAGAAAGCGATTGAGCATCCTACCGTGCAGGTCGCCACTCGGCCGGCGGATAGACTTGACTTGAGCCAAGGCCTACACGCTACCGGTAGAATCAGGGCAGCGTAGACGCAGATCATCACGCCTGGGCTGTACGCGCCGATGAAGAAGTCGCTGATGAGCATGGCTGCCAGAGGAAGTGCCAACGCTAGCCACCGCCGGGTAAAGAAGAAGCCGCCGAACAGAGCTGCGGCAGCTACCGGGGCGAAGTTGGCCACCGATTCGGTCGTCCGAACCGCGACGCATAACCCGACCAATGCCGCAAAAACCGTTCCCTCGATTGCGATCTGTCTTTTCATCTGAACAACCTCCGTGTTTTCACTGGCACGATGCCAGGTGCCGCACTTTGAATAGCTTTGCTTGAACAGTCTACTAGGGCTTCCAGGCGCTGAACGTCCAGCTTACCACGTCGCCGGCTTGGACTGTTTGCTTGTCGCAGGCCCGTTTGGCCATCTGCCCGTTGACCTCATATATCCAATTTCGGCCCGCAGTGCCACCTTTTTCGCTGGCCAAATCGTCGATGCGGGTCACCAAGCGACCGATTGAATCGCCATAATCTTTGGCTTCAAAGCTGATTCCGTGCGTCGAATGGCTGGCTTGCTCTAGCGCGCCATACGCCGTCAGCCCTTCTTTCCATGGCAGAGAGGTGAAATGCTTCTCGACCCCATCTCCATAATCGACGATCAGCTTAACGGCCTTGGCGTCGGATTCGATCTTGTCTTCGCCGGCCTGTAGTGCAATTGGACAGATCAAGACCACCCCAAGAAGGGAAATAATTACAGCTGCCAATCCGCACTCTCTACGCATGATCCGTATCATGTTCAATGCTCCCCCAGCTCGTTCGTCTGGGTTTCCTCACCGGCTCAATGAGCCTGCAAACACCATCAGCCATGCGACCAGCGCCAGAGTCGGGGTGACGCACACAGCCAATCCGAGGTAGCCTATGACCGCCCTCTTGCCCAGAACAGCCAGCTCTCGCGTCGCGCAGATGATACCCACCAGCGATGCGATGTACCCAGGAATCATGGTGGCCATGCCGAACATGAAGGCCGAGTCGCCAGCGACAGATTCCCCGGCTGATCCGGGTGAATAGAAGGAAGGCATAGCCAATGCCGACATCCAAAACACCGCCCCAAACGCGACCGCGGCAATGCCGGCTGGGCCCACCTTTGGTGCGACGTCAGGTGCAGTTGCCATGTGAAACCCCTTCGCTTCGTTTCTTTTGAACCCAACTCACTAGCTTCTCAAGCGGCCAAGTGTTCAACACGCTCTTGGCTGAGGCCCCGCCCCGCCGGGCAGTGGTCACACCATAGCCGATTCCAGCGAGTCCCGCACATCGATGGGCATCAGTGTTGATAGACAAGGTAACGCCCGCTTCCAGGGATTGGCGAACGTGCAAGTCCTTCAGATCAAGACGCTGCCAGGAGGAGTTGATTTCCAAGGCGGTGCCGGTGCGGGCAGCGGCTTCGACCACCTTAGCCATGTCGATCTTCATCGGGGAACGCCGATTGATCAGCCGTCCAGTCGGGTGCCCGATCACACAAACGTTCGGGTTCTCAATGGCTAATATGGTCCGCTCGGTGGGCGGCACCTTTCCGCCGCTCATGGCTGCGTGACAACTGGCAACGACCCAATCGCACTCAGCCAGCAGCTCATCCGGGTAATCCAGCGTTCCGTCCGACAGAATGTCGCACTCGCAACCGACCAGGATTTTGATGCCCTCGATCTGGCTATCAACTTTGCGGATATCCGCGATATGCTGCTCCATCCGATCGATGCTCAGCCCGTTGGCGATGGTACTGCTCTTGGAGTGATCGCAGATAGCGATGAACGCATAGCCCCGCTCGATGCCGGCCAAGGCCATCTCCTCGATGGTGTTCTTGCCGTCGCTGGCTACGGTGTGCATGTGCAGGTCGCCGCGAATGTCCTCGACGGTGATCAAGTTTGCAGGGTCGAAATTGGCTGCGAACTCGGCCCGGTCTTCACGCAGTTCCGGCGGCGGGAAAGGCAGGCCTAACTCCGTGTAGATTCCCTCTTCCTTATCACCGGCAAGCTGCTTGTCGCCGTCGTACAGTCCCCATTCGTTGAGTTTCCAGCCCTTCTTGATGGCCAATTCGCGCAAGCGCACGTTGTGCTCTTTCGAGCCGGTAAAGTATTGAATTGCCGACCCAAAAGATTCGCCTGGCACAACGCGCAATTGGGCACGCACCTCACTGCCGGCAGGGCCTTGAATGGTGATCGAACCCTTGGTCGCCCCAGACCCCAATACCCGGATCACGCCCGGGAGCTGAGTAAAGGCTGCAACCACTGCTTCGCCTTCATCGCTGTCACATACCAAGTCGATGTCGCCAACAGTTTCTGCCCCGCGCCGAAGCGAACCAGCCGACGCGATGCGGCGAACCGAATTCAATCGCCCTAGAAACTCAGCGATCTCCTGAGCAATCGGCAGTGCCACCCCGAGCGGCGTTCTGCCGGCTGAGTTTTCAAGCATAGCGATTCCGTCGGCCACCTTCTTGGCGCTGGCTTTTCCAAAACCTGGCAACTGCTCCAACCGGCTGTCTGCGACTACTTCCTTCAAGTCGGCCAACGAGCCGACGCCCAGCTCTTTGTGTACCAGGGCGACCTTCTTGGGGCCTAGCCCTGGGATATCCAGGAGCCCCGGAAGCCCTTCTGGCAACTGGGCTGACAGTGCATCGAGTTGTTCAATGTGACCCGTTTCAACGAATTGCTCGATCTTGGCGGCAATGCTCTTGCCGATTCCGGGCAATTTAGCCAATCGTCCTTCGGCAGCCACGGCGGCTAAATCCTCGGTGGTATCGCGCACACTCCGCGACGCCCGTCGGTAGGAGTTGACCCGAAATCGGTCCGAGCCTGTGATCTCCAGCAAATCGGCTATCCGCTCGAACGCAAAGGCTACTTCGCTGTTGATCATTAAAGGGCAATCCGCGGCCAAGAGATTTCTGAGGCTACCTGTAGCCTAGTTCAGACGCGATGCTAACGCCGCCTCACCACGTTTGCCAGGGTCGAATTGGGGTACGACAAGACGAGCCAGCCCTTGGCCACGCTGGGCTATTCTCGCCCCTTTGGCTGGTTTCCCGACCTCCAGGGTCCGCGGAGAATGCTTGCCAATAGCTGAAGCTTGGCGTATCGTTGTGCCAAGGAATGAGCACTCCGGTTGGGTTCTCTTTCGATATGATGTGACACGCCTCTGGAATGCTCACCTGCCCGTCGAATTCGGGAGTCATGCCCTTGAAACTGCTCCGCTTCATCGTTTGGGTCGCGTGTTTGCCCTTGCTCCTTAGCCATGGGTGTGTCAGCGCCGACTGGTCGTGGCCTGCCCTCGAACAAGACCGAACATTCGACGAAGCTGAACAGGGCGAGCCGACTGGCGCGGACCCATCCATCGTAACCAAGGGCACAATTGGCGAGGCCTGCTGGTATGAAGGCCTTCGCAAGATGCGTGTGCGGGGCTACGGTTTGGTGGTCGGCCTGGGCGAGAACGGTTCGGTTGAGTGCCCGCGTGAAGCCCGATCAAAGGTACTGGACGCCCTGTACAAGAAGCCCGAATTCGAAAACCTGCGCTCGCGGCAGAACAGCGTCTCCATCGAATCGCTCGTAGACAGTCCAGACACCGCTGTCGTTCTGGTTCAAGGGGAAATCCCCGCAGGAGCTGTCCTGGGCAGCCGATTCGATGTATCCGTTTCCGCTGTTCCAGGGACACAGACGACTTCTCTTCGCGGCGGGCGGCTGTTGCCCTGCGACGCCCGGATCTACCGCATGCTCACCCCCGTTGCTGGCATAGCAGGAAAATCATTGGCCAAGGCAGCCGGTCCAGTTTTGATGAATCCCTTCTCTGACCGGGCAGATGCTGCAACCCGTTCGGTGGGCCGAGTCGGTACGATCATGGGCGGCGGCAAGGTCAGCCGAGACCGTCGTCTTCGCCTAGTGCTCTACCATGCCTCTTACTCGAGTGCCCGGCGCATCGCATCGGTAATCAATGCCCGCTTCCCAGGGCCGTTCAAAGCAGCCGACGCGGTCTCACCGTCATACGTCGATTTGACAGTTCCCGAGTCGTTCGAGCACGACCCAGGGCGGTTCCTGGTTCTAGTCGAGAGCCTATACCTGTCGATGAAGTCGGGATTCGTGGCATTGCGCTGTCGGGAGTTAGCCAAGGAAATCAAGAAGCCCGGGGCAACTCGTGAGGCGATCTCCCTAGCCTGGGAGGCGATGGGCAAGACAGCACTTACCACCGTAGCAACACTATATGAAGACGACGATCCAGAGGTCGTTTACTACGCAGCCTTGGCGGGACTTCGTATCGGTGATCCGATCGCGGTCGAAATAGTCGCACGCTACGCCCGTGATGTTGAGGGCAGTCATCGCCTCGGAGCCATCAAGGCGCTGTCCGATGCCCGCGACATGGTTCGCGCCGAAAGACCGTTGATCGCCCTATTGGCCAGCAGCGATCCAACCACCAGAGCAGCCGCTTACGAAGGACTGCTCGACAGGCGGTCGCCAGAGGTCAGAACCCGCTGGCTGGGGCAAGATAGCTTCGCCCTGGACATCGTGGATTCCGGTGGTGAGCCGATGATCTATGTCAAGCGCACCCATTCGCGGCGGGTAGTCCTCTTTGGTCTTGGCATGCGCTGCACACCTCCGCTTTTCTACAGCCACGCCAGCGGTGACCTGACCCTGAATGCCGATGAACAAGATGACGTGATGACCATATTCCACCGATCAGCTAGGCTCAAGTTGATGGAGAATCCGACCCATACCAGCTTCGATTTGGCAGAGTTGATCACCTTGCTTGGAGAAGAGCCACCCAAGTATCGGGGTGACCCCAAGGGGGGGTTAGCCGTCGACTACGGCAGCGTGGTGCAGCTCCTCCAACAGTTGTGCGAGTCCGGCGCGATCGACGCCCGCTTCCACATGGAGCAAGCTTCGATCGAAGAGTTGCTAGGCCCCGCGCCGCCGTCGGGCCGACCAGAGTCTGACCTGGAGTACATCGATGATGAATATGACGAGTAAATTGAACATCACTGATCGCGCAGCCGCAACCATGAGGCTGGGCTTGGGTTTGCTAGTGTGCCCGATTGCCCTGATCGGCGTATCAAGTCAAGCGGCGGCCCAAACGGCGCTCGACCAAGCAATCTCTTGGGATGACGGCCTGTCCGAGATGTCCTACTACGATGCGACAGACACACTCTACGGAAAGAGCCGTCGCTTTACCCGTGTTCAGATGACCAACCGCCAATGGATGAGCGGCGAATCGGGTGTCAAAGCCGAGGAGGGTCCAAACTCCATTCCCGTGTACAAGTTCGTGATCAGCGAAGAGATCCCAACCGAAAACTACAACTACCGCTACCTGACAACGATGTTCCTTGGCCGGCAAGACTTGGCGCCGTTCAAACTCACCAGCACCAGCCAAGAGTGGTGCGGCACCACATTCAAACACCTCCGCTGGTCAACCGACGAGATGACCTATCTGAGCTTCTCCTATTTCGGTGACGAGGGTGACCACGTTTGGCATCCGCCTGTCTCAGCCGTCCCGTTTCAAGCGCTTTTCCTCTTGAGTCGAGAAGTGGTCGCATCGGGAAAACCAATGGAGTTGCTGGTCCTTCCTTCGGTTCGCTCCAACCATCAGATCGCGCCCGAACCGTTCAAAGCCAAGCTATCGGCAGAGAAAGAATCGACGCAGCTCACAGTCCCGATGGGATCCGTTCAAGCAACCCGCGTAACCCTCACCAGTAGCGCCTCGGCTGCTTGGTTCGATGTGGAATCCAAGCCGCCCCACCGCCTGTTGGCCTTCGATGCTGGAGGTGTCACAGGGCGATTGAAAGGCGTCGAGCGCCGGGCCTACTGGAACCGAAGCAAGCCAAGCCAGCACTATCTCCAGAACAAAGCCCCCTAAAGAAATCACCCCAGAATCCAGGCACCTCGCCTGCAATAATTCCATCCCAACGGGAAGAAGAGGGCCAGGAAACGCCCGTTGCCCGCAAGCAGCCATCCCGGCGCGACAACGGGACTGCGAGACTGCACAAATCCACCTAAATCATTACACAGCAATAGGTTACCGTAGCTTCAGCTACGCTTACATTATTCCGTTCCCTCATTATGGGCATTCCTGGCTCGTTGTGCCCTCCGGTCAATGACAGCTGGGGTCCATGGAACGAACTGCGCATAACTGCTTATGATTACATAGTTTATGATCCATTCCGAATCTCACCCAATTGTCGATCAGTCGTTGACACCCAGGGGGCGGTGTGATATATTTCGCATTCTCAGAGGGAAAAGATGGTCGGCGTGTTTTGCCGACCTTAATGGCAAGCGGCTCTGTTAAGCCGTGGCGCACTTCCGGAGTTGGAATTCAATTCCAACTCCGGAAGTTTTTTTGTCTTGACCCACGGCAGATCGTCGCACAATAGGCAGCATCATGGCCAACCCTCCTGCAAGCCTGGCTTTGGGTGTCTCTGCGAATCGCCAGCTATGCCGCGATCACTTCCGCCTAACCTTGTGCACAGAAGATTTCCCGGCAGCTAGGCCCGGACAATTCCTCTACTTAGGTCCGACCGTGCATGCCGACCTAGGCTCGACTAGCAGCGGTACCCTTGGATTGCGGGATTCGTTGCCGATGCCGTTTCTTCGAAGGGCATTTAGCATCGCCAACCTGAGGCGGGCAGATGGAAAATGCTTCATCGACGTGATCTACCGTGTAGTTGGGGCGGGCACGCAGTGGATGGCTGGCCTTAGAAAATCAGACCAGGTTTCGGCTGTAGGGCCGCTTGGAAATGGTTTTGGGCCTCGTCCAGAGAATCACGACCTCTGGTTCGTAGCCGGCGGAGTCGGCTTTCCTCCCTTGATGTGGCTGGCAAATAGTTCCGCTGACCAGGCGAACTCGAGGGTGTTCTTCTTCGGGGCGAGCTGCGCCGATTTTGTACCCTCGATTCTCAGTTGCGGTGAAGATGCAGGCCGTGCAAGCGAAATACCCGGTTGTGCGGCAGTCATCGCCACCGACGATGGAAGTCTGGGCGTTAGGGGAACCGTTGTCGACGTTTTGACCAAGTACGCGGACAAGCGAAAGCCAGATGGCCCCAAAATCACAGTCTACACCTGTGGCCCGGAAGTGATGATGCGGGCGGTGGTGGAATTTTGCTCGTCCCGATCACTCGAGTGTTATGCCTGCCTGGAGAGGGCAATGGCTTGCGGGTTCGGCACTTGCCAGTCCTGCGTAGTTCCTGTAGCTGATGAACTTGATGGGCAGGGGTGGCGGTATGCCCTCTGCTGCACTGAGGGGCCGGTTTTTGAGGCTTCTAGGATAATCTGGAACCATCCTTAGCCAAGGCAATTGAGGATCAGCCGCTGCTGGTAGCCAAAGCGGATTTCGGCTACACTGCCTAGCTCGATTTGTTGCTCATCGCGGTCAACGGCATTGCAGGCAGGCCGCGTGTTCTTTTTCTTAAGTACGGAGTATGAAGCTGTGCCAAGACCCACCAAGCAGTTCCGCCGGCAAAAAGTAGCCGCCGCCGCAGAATGGAAGAAGGGCAACCGAAAGGAAGCCACCAAACTGTGGGCTGATGCCGACAAAGCGCGCAAGGAATTCCAGGCGAAGAAACGCAACAAGAACAAGCCCGCCGAAAGCAGCGAGGGCGGCGAGTCTTAGATCAGGCTCGCGATTTCCGCGGCGAGTCCATCTCCACCATCGCTGCACGCCAAGCGCAATCCCGGCGTCTGAGGATCTGCTTGTTCGGGATACCGGTATGATTCTGCTGTTCGCTCTGCTCATTTCAGTCCTCCCCCCCGCAACCTTGGCTGGCCAGGATGAGGGTCCACCGGGCAATAAGCAACCGATGGAAGGTCTTTGGCCCACGCGCCGAATGACCGAAAGCATGGTCAAGCGCTGGGCGCTCGAAGCGGCCGATGACTACGATTTGAGCGAAGTGCAGTACGCGCAAGTCGAACAGGAGATGCTCGAACGCTGGCCAGCGTTCTTGGAGAGTAACCGGACCGATTTGCAGCCGCTGCTCAATGAGTACTTGGAAACGCAGATGGGCTTCGAGCCTCCCGACCCGTCACAAGTCCAAGACTGGGCAAAACGAGCACTGCCCATGGTTGACAAGTGCAAGGCTCAGCTAGCCGACGGTCAATCGTCCATTCGCAAGTTGCTGACACCTGCCCAGCGCATCAAGTTCAAAGTAAAGAGCTTGGCTGTGAACGCCGGACTTCAGGTGTTCCGCCAACAAATCGAGGGATGGTCGCAGGGAAAGAATCTTGAAGGGGCAATCTGGGACCCACCCCGCCGGCGGGAGCCGCAAAGCCCAGAAAAATCCGATCAAGCCAGCGGCAAGAAGGCTGCGCAAGCTGGCGCTCCGTCAGTGGATAAGACCGATGAGGTCGAGCTGGAATTGCACGCCTGGGATCAATTCGTAGCCAAATTCATCGAGGGCCACCGGTTGACGAACGCCCAGAGAGCAACGGCCATGTCGGTTCTAAACGAATTGAAGGCGCGAGCTCGCAGCCATCGTGACGCCAACCGCGAAGCAATCGTTAAGCTCGAGAAATTGATAGCAGCCGGCGCAGAAGATGATGGCCAGAAGGTGCAAGATGAGCTCGTCAGACTGTATGGCCCAATCGATGCTATGTTTGGGGAACTTGAAGAGCGTATCATGCGCATTCCCACCGCGGCTCAAAGCAAGGCAGCCAGTCAACCCGCCGAAGCGCCGGCGACGCAAGGGAGTTGATGGCTAGGCCGGTCAATGAACCGCATGCGGCGATCTATTGTCACCTGCCAGGACACAGCCATTGAATCTTCGTATAACCTAAAGTCAGAATAGCGCCTTGGAGAAGCAAACGATGGATTTGTCTTCATTGCAATATAGCCTCGGAGGCAAGCGGGCGATTGTCTGCGGAAGCACCCAAGGCATTGGGCGAGCCTGCGCGATGCGACTGGCAAGCCTTGGGGCTGAGGTGGTTCTGCTGGCTCGGAACGAGTCGGCGCTGCAGCGCGTCTGCGAGGAACTACCCAAACCAGAAAAGCAGAACCACAGTTTTCTGGTGGCTGATTTTGGCCAACCCGATGTGCTCAAGGAGGTGGTGACCAACTACCTCGAGAAGGCTGACCCGGTTCAAATACTGGTGAACAACACCGGCGGTCCACCTCATGGCGCTATTGTTGATGTCGAGCCCGAAGCATTCTTGCGGGCGATCAGCATGCATGTGGTGTGCAATCAAATCCTCCTGCAAGCGGTGATGCCGAAAATGAAGGAGGCTGGCTTTGGTCGGGTGATCAACATTATCTCGACCTCGGTGAAAGAACCCATCCCAGGTCTGGGCGTTTCCAACACCACGCGTTGGGCCGTGGCGAGCTGGGCCAAGACGACGGCGGGCGAGTTGGCACGGTTCGGCATTACAGTCAACAACGTTCTCCCTGGGTACACCGATACAGCCAGGCTAGCAGCCCTGTTTGCCGACAAATCCAAGGCTGGCAATACTACTCAAGAGCAGGTCAAGCAGGCCACGATTGGGAAGATCCCTTTGGGCCGCCTAGCCCAGCCAGAAGAGATCGCTGCTGCTGTTGGTTTCTTAGTCTCCCCTGCGGCATCGTACATCACCGGGATCAACGTTCCGGTGGACGGCGGCCGCCTTTCATGTATGTGATGCTATGATCAAGATTGCCAACTATATCAACGGATCACTGGCCGCGCCTCTCGCAGGCAGTTACATCGACAACTTCGAGCCCGCCACCGGCAAGGTCTACGCTCAAGTGCCTGATAGTGACACCAATGATGTCGCCCTGGCTGTTGATGCCGCCACGCATGCCTTCCCGACTTGGTCGGGGCTGACTGCCTCGGCCCGTTCGGATGTGCTACTGCGAATCGCAGACGGGATCGAATCGCAACTCGACGAGTTCGCTCGGGCAGAATGTGTGGACAACGGTAAACCGCTTGGCTTAGCCCTCTCGGTAGAAATCCCTCGGGCAGTCAAGAATTTTCGCTTCTTTGCATCGGCGGTCTTGCACTCCCGCTCAGAGTTGTACGAGGGTGAGGGCACTGGGCTTAATTACATCCTGCGCCGCCCCCGGGGCGTGGTGGGCCTCATTTCGCCGTGGAATCTGCCGCTGTACCTCTTGAGTTGGAAGGTTGCCCCAGCCATCGCAGTAGGCAATACCGCCATTGCCAAGCCTTCGGAAGTGACCCCAATGACCGCCCACATGCTAGCCCAAGTGTGCATTGATGCGGGTTTGCCTCCAGGCGTGCTCAATATTCTCCACGGTCAAGGAGCCAAGGTTGGCCAAGCCATGACCGAACATCCGGGCATCACCACAATCTCGTTTACTGGCGGGACGGTCACCGGTGCCCAAGTCGCCAAGACCGCCGCCCCGCTGTTCAAGAAAGTTTCCCTGGAGTTAGGCGGCAAGAACGCCAACGTCATCTTCGCAGACGCAAACATGAACCAGGCAGTTGAAGGAAGCGTCAGGGCTGCCTTTGCCAACCAAGGACAGATCTGCATCTGCGGGTCGAGAATCTTCGTCGAGCGGAGTGCTTACGACGACTTTGTGAGCGCGTTTGTCAGCAAGGCGAAGGCCCTGCGCGTGGGCGACCCCCTTGAAAAGGAAACGGATCAGGGAGCCTTGGTTTCCAAGGCGCAGCTGGAAAAAGTCAGCCGGTACGTGGAACTGGCCAAGGAGGAGGGCGGCCAAATCGTCTGTGGAGGAAGCACCCCACCGACGATCAGCGAACGGTGCAAGGACGGCTACTTCTTTGAGCCGACCCTAGTCACCGGGCTTTCCGCCGAGTGCCGGGTCAATCAGGAGGAGATTTTTGGCCCGGTGGCTACGATTACTCCTTTCGATGCAGAAGACGAAGCGGTCGCCGACATCAACAGCACCAAGTACGGGCTGTCGGCTTCGATTTGGACGCGGGATCTTGATCGTGCCCACCGCCTCGCTGGAAACATCGATGCAGGCACGGTCTGGGTGAACTGCTGGCTAGTGCGAGATCTGCGAGTGCCATTTGGTGGCATGAAACAGAGTGGCGTTGGTCGAGAGGGCGGCGACGAGGCACTGCGGTTCTTCACCGAGCCCAAGAATGTCTGCCTGCAGGTCGCAACGAAGAGCTGAATCGAGCACGCGGCTAACTAGCAATGAAAGCGATGCAAACGTTATGGCTGAATCCAAGCTGAGTGAACGGGCTCCCGAGCCGGTCGGGGCCTTCCCACACGCCAAGCGGGTGGGCAACTTGCTCTTCCTTTCTGGAATAGGGCCTCGCAAGCGCGGAACGAAAGTGATCCCCGGAGTCACCTTGGCCGACGACGGGAGCATTGCTGAGTACGACATTGCTGCGCAGACCAACGCAGTGTTTGAAAACGTTCGCTTTGTGCTTGAGGATGCGGCAGCATCTTGGGATGACATCGTTGACGTGCAGGTCTTCTTGACCGACATGAAGCGCGACTTTGCCACATTCAACCAGCTCTACGCTCAGCACTTTGCAGGCCCGGGCAAGCCCAACCCCACAAGGACGACCATAGAGGTCGGCGCGTTACCCACGCCTATCGCGGTAGAACTGAAAGTCATTGCAGCCGTCGGATAACCTCAGCCATTGGCTGGTGTGCTCGGTGAAGATTCGAGGGACACGAACGATCTACGCTCAATAGAGCAGGCCCGTGCTGCCGTCCTGGTCGTTTGGGGCTGATTCTTGCCACCCCTTGCGCACCAAGCCAAGCCCGTGACAGCAAAGCTCGAACTCGTGGCTTAGGCGGCGAAACAAAGCTGATGTCGGACCTTCATCATCGAGGGATAGCTCCGAGGCGATAGCATAAGACCGTTTCCCTTGGCTGACATAATCGATCATCTGATCTTTGCCATAAACACCTCCCCGGCGTCGGAGGCACTCTGGATAGACGCCTGACCAGAACAACGCATAGTCGCCGATGTGTTGGTAGACTCGCACCTCTCGCCCTCCGGGGTCGGCAAGCCCGTTATGCTGAACTGACTCAAGCATGTCCACCACCTCGGCTGGCTTCTCTGCCGGGCCGGTCTTCATCGCTTGTATCGCGTCAACGTGGACGAAATTGACCATGAGGTCGGCAATGTAGTTGGTCATCTCGGGGTCGCACACACCAATCTCGCTGCAAAAAACATGATCGACCAGGCCTCGAAACAATCGGCGCAGCGGATGTTCATCAGGAATAGGTATCATGGTGTGCTCCGTTCTCGACGGCGAACCCAGGATCGATGCTCCGCGCCTTCTTGACTTCGATCAAGCGCGGCCTTGCCCGACTCAATTCTAGGAAACAGGGGGAGGCCAAGGCAAGTAAAACTCAAGAAGTGACCGGCTGCGACGCCCGATAAGAGATTCTGCAACCTCCTCCCGGCGCGCATCACGAGCGCAGCAACAAGCCGCAGCCTCACGCGATGGACTGTGGCTCGTTGCATCTGCCAAATGTACGATACGTCCTATTCCGTCAAGATCGCTAGGACTTCTTGGATTCTGAGGTGCCCTTCTTGTCGGGAGTTTTCTTTTGATTGGACTTTGTGCTTGGCTTGGTTTTATTGTCCTTTGCAGCCTTGGCTTCTGGCCCGCTGCTCTCTTCAAATGCCCGTTTCTGTGCTTTGCGGGGAATGCTCATCAGCCGTTCCTTCATGGCCTCGAAGAGTTCGGTGATTCGACCGTTCAGGGCGTCGGTTTCTGCATCGGCTTCATTGATCTTCTTCAAGTCTCCTGATGCCCGCGCTTGCTCAGTCTTCTTCTTGGCACTGGCGTACTTAGCGTCGCTACGACGGCGATGATCGTCGGCCTGGCGCTTGTAGTCCCGCATCATGGACTCGGCTGAAAGTTGCTGGGCAGGATCCAGCTTGTAGTCCTTGATGAACTGAGCCACATAGGCTTCAAACATGTCCAGCGTATTCTTCACCACCAAGGGTGGGGGTGGCTTGGGGATGCCGCCGCCTGGCTTCGTGGGCATGGGTGGAGGGTCGGTTTGAATTTTGGGCTCTGGGAAGATGGGGTTATCCACCGGCAGACCGAGCTTCATCTTATCGAAGTTCTCGTTGATCTGGGTGAATTGGTTCTCCATCTCTGCCAAGTCCCAATCGTGAAGTTGCTGCTGTTCGGTGCTCAGGATATTGCGCCACTCGGCGTTCGCTTCGAGGATAGCTTTCTTGGCTTCTTCGATGAGCGGCGATCCGCCTTTGCCGACGCGCTTGCGTTGGCTGACGGTCAGATTCTCCCCAATAAACTTGCCCTGCACCAGATCCCGTACGATTGGGTAGAGACTGTCCGCATGCTCCGACAGGAACAGATTCACCCGCTCCTCGAACATCTTGTCGGTGACGGCCTGCTGTTCTTTGTTGAGGTTGTAGCGGGCACCCACGTTCTTGGACGCTTGGCTTATGATGGCCCCTACGTCGTAGATACTCTGCACATCGCCCTTGGCCTCAGTTGACTTGGCTGATTTGTCCTGTGCCGAAGCTGGCGCCTGCACCCCAAGCACGCTCCCCAATAGCACTACTCCCAATACATGTCGCAATCGCATCTTGTATTACTCCCGATGGATAGAGGTTTTGTTCCGCGGTCATTATCCACCGGATTATAACCACGGACAACTGTCTTAGTTGCAGAGATTCCCGACCATCCAAGTTGGTCAGTCCGCCTGGCTCATCAAGTGGATCGGGCCATGGGAGCACGAGCGCCAGGGGGAGGCTGCGGCGTGCGGCTGAGGGGACGATTCTTTACCAAGCTTCATGCTTCAGCGGTAAAGACGCCTAACGGGCCACCACAGCCGATATAGCCAACGCTTAATCCGAAATCGCCACAAGCCCTTGGAAAGCTGGGCGAGCGACTCGGAATCGGGCAAGATTTGCACGGCGTTTCCAATCATTTCGCGGGCTTGTCGCCATCGCCCCAGCCTGATGCAGGCCAGGGCTGCCTTGTGCATCGCCAGTGCGAAATCGGGCTGGAGTTCAACGGCTTTGAGGAAATGCTCCAAGCCCTTCTCATGCCGACCCATCACAGCCATGCAGACGCCCAGGTTGTGGTGAGCGTGGGCGCTGCTGTCATTTCGTGCAAGGATAGCCCCGAAACAGCCAGCGGCGTCCTGACAACGCTCCAAACGCAGCAGGCAATTCCCCATAGCCATGGCAACCCGGTCGCTCTCTGGATGGGCTGACCCGGCACGCTCCAGGAAAGTGAGCGCCTCGCGATCCTTGCCCAGGAGCAGGTGAGCTTCACCAAGCTTGAGATCCAGCGCAGGATTTTCCGGATCAAGTTCCAGTGCCTTCTCCAGGCACTCCAACGCCTCCTTAGCTTCGTCGGCGCGGAGCAGCAGTTCTGCAAGAACCACATACGATGGGACGTGCTCTGGATCCAATTCAGTGATCTGGCGGAATTTCGCGGCAGCCGCGGCCATGGACCCTGACTCTAGCAACAATTCCCCAAGCTCGAAGAGCAGATCAGTGTTGCCCGGATCTTCTCGAATCTCAGCCAAGTAGCATTCGTGCGCTTTCTCGGTGTTGCCCAGCGCCTTATACGCTTGGGCGATGTGCTGCATGAGGCCACAGTAGTTAGGCTCAAGCTCCATCGCCCGTTCCCAACAGGCGATCGCTCGGGTGTAATCCTCTCGGGCAGCCAACGACGTACCAATGTTGGAAAAGCAGTTGGGGCAGTCTTCATCCAGCTGCTGAGCGAGATAAAAAGATTCTTCGGCTTTGTCATGCTCGCCTAATTCGGTGTAGGCGATAATGCGATGGCAGTAGGCGGGCTCGAAGTCGGGGTGAGTCTTAGACAATTCCTCGAACAGCTCGACGGCCTGTGCAAACCGACCTTCGCGAATCAAATCGATCCCCATGACGGTAGTCAGATCCACATCGCTGCCCTGCAAATCCAGGGCGGCCTGGTAAGCATCTATGGCCTCGGCGTATCGATCGAGTTGGTCCAACAGGAAGCCTCGCTGAGCATGCCAGGAGGCGTTGTCGCCATTCAAGTCGAGCGCAGCATCGACCTCGCCCAGCGCCTCCTCCCAACGTCGGGATTCGGTCAACTCGAAGGCTCGTTCAATCCGCTGTTCTGCCTCGAACCAATCGTTCATGGATCCACCTGTGGTCCCCAGTCGACGGGAACCTGACCTCTATATTCTATCCCCTTTATCGGACAGCTCCAATGGGCAGGGCAACCTGAAAATCAGGCACCAGATCCCGAATATCTCCCGCCGGCGAGCCTCAGTAGCTAACATCCGGGGCTCAGCTGACTTGACCCGCGAGGGCAGCGATCTAGAATCTCCGCTTCTTCGAGCGAAAGGGCACTATGAACGCGGCTATCATCGGATTACCACTTTCTGGCAAAACCACAGTGTTTCAGGCTGTAACTGGCCTTGAGCCGCAAGCGGGGGATTTGGGGCACGAACGGGTTGGCGTAGTCGCTGTACCCGATGCCCGTCTCGATGTGCTGGCCAAGATGTACAAGCCAAAAAAATACACAGAGGCGACCATCGAGCTGACCGATGTGCCCGGCTTGACTTTGCTCGACGCCCACGGCCAGGCAGAGGCCCGCAAGCACATGCCTACAATCCGGCAGGCTGACCTGCTGGTAGCGATTATCCGCGATTTCAAGAACGAGACCGTGCCCGCCTATCGCGACCGGGTGGATCCCACTGCTGATCTGGCTGAACTCCGCGAGGAATTCCTCTTTGGCGATCTGGATGCCGTCACCACCCGCGTCGAGAAACTGGAAAAATCTCTAGGCAAGCCGACCAAGACGCACGAGCAAGAAAAACGCGAGCTGACCCTGCTCAAGAAATGCCGCGAATGGTTGGAGAATGAAACGCCGTTGTCAGCCGTTCTCACGGGTATTGAGGACCGCAAGATGTTGGCAAGTTTCGGCTTCCTGACCGAGAAGCCGCTCATCGTGGTGTACAACGTCTCGGATGATCGGGCAGCCGATGGCAGCGCGGAAACGCCGGAACATGCTGTGGCTGCTTTCAGCATGTCAGCCGCCACCGAAGCGGAAATCGCCCAACTCGACCCAGCCGACCGCCCCGCCTTTCTCGAAGACTTCGGTCTTGAGGAACCTGCCAGGGAGCGGCTGATCCGGGCCTGCTTCGACGCTTTGGGCTATTGTGCGTTTCTCACGGCCGGCGAGGACGAAGTCCGGGCCTGGGCGATTCCCAAGGAGGCGTCGGCTGTTGAAGCGGCTGGGAAGATTCATACAGACCTAGCCCGGGGGTTCATTCGGGCTGAAGTCGTAGCCTTCGATGATCTGGTCGAAGCG
>JAJDDP010000231.1 GCA_029260235.1 Phycisphaerae bacterium
CCTATCGTGAGCCGCGGGCCTGTTGAGAGCATTCGTTTTGTTGAACCTACCAGCAACAAGCCAGGCCGAAAACTCATCGCAACGCGGATCTCCGGCGTCCAGTCCGGCGCAGGGAAACTCTGTCGGGATGAGGCGAGCCGCCTTCTAGGAAACTCAGATCCAATTTGGTGGCTGGCCCTTCGGCAGTTCCTTGAACCGAACCGCTTGGGGCCGCTCAAGGGGATAAGCCTGGTGCTACCCGAGGGCGCCTACATCAAGGCTGGCGTGCTCGACAGCGAAGGGCGGGATCGCGAGGGCTATGTCCTCACGCTTGTTACGCCTCAACGCATTTCGAGCGACGATTTTGGGCTGGCTGAGGCAATCACCAAATCGGTTCAGGTCATTCGAGAATAGGAATTCATCGTTGATCGGCGGGCCAATAATTGGCCTTCCACGCAGCCGAGCCGACCTACAAGAGCCGGCAGGCGCATCAAGAGGAAACAGCGCAGCCTACGCGTCTACTGTGACCAAAGAATTCATTTCGCCAAATTCATTGGTTTCCACGTCGGGGTTGGCTGAGTCGTGCGACCACCGGCCATCTATGACCAGCCGGTATCTATATGTGCCCGGACCCAGCTTCAACTTGGCCGAAAAATCGCCGTTGCCATTGACCTGAACCATCGGTGTCGTGTGGGGCATCCAATCGTTGAAATCGCCGGCGATTTGGACCTGCTGAGCGCCGGGATTACGCGTGACAAACTCGACGCCTGCTTGCGTGGCCTGGGCGCCGTAGATGGCCTCGATCTTCGATTCAATATCAGCATGCGATGCTTGCACCGCTTCTTCGTTAGTCTTGGTAGATTTGCCATTGGCCGAGTGGCTGCCCACCAGCGTTGCCGTCGTCGCTAGCAGACGATCAGCCTCAGCCGCCATTTGCTCGACGTGCCGGAGCAAATCATCGGTCGTCGTGACTTGAGGTTCGGCGGTCAGGAGCTCGCGGGCTAACTCTTGGAAGTCGCAAGCCCCCGAACTTGTCGGGGCAAATTCGGTGATGGGTTGGCCGAGGCTGGCACTTTCCTTAAGCTTGGTGTTGAAGTTGACCACCGTGCGGAGCACCACATCCCCGAAACGACTCTTCAGTTCTGACAGTATCTCTCGGGCAAGTTTGGTCCGAACATCGTATTGATTGGCCAACACCCGCACACCGGGTTTATGCCCTGTATCTTCGAAGATTTGCTTGAGCGTGCTTAGCTCTCGCGTCAGCCCATGCAGTGAGAAGAACCCCGTATCGACCGGAATTACGACCTCCGTAGCTGCATGAATGGCATTTCGCACCAACAGACCCAGGTGGGGCGGGCAGTCGATGACCACATAGTCATATCGGCTTTCGACACCTGCCAGCAGCCGATCAAGCATCCCATCGGCGGAGGCGTCAGTTCCGAGCTCAGGCTCGAAACGGCTCAGATCCGCCCGGGAAGGGGCCAAGTCCAGGTTCGGGGTGATCTGCCAAGTGATTCGGGAGAGCTCGATCGGATCTCCGATATTCACCGAACGGAGGCAGTCTATGACGCTCAGGTCGATCTGTTCGTCTGGAACAGCCAAACCCAACGCGCAGTGTCCTTGAGGGTCCAGATCAACCAACAGCACCTTTCGCCCCTCTCGGGCAATAGACGCCGCCAAGTTGATTGCTACGGTTGTCTTGCCGCAGCCGCCCTTTTGATTGGAAATGCAGATTCTTCTCATGGCCGGAACCTCGCGTGCCTTCCTAGCCTCGAGGCGATGATTCACCAGCCGATCCACAGGTTCGCCTCCTGCTGCCCTGTAAATCGAACGCCCGATAAGATTACGGGAACCTGAGAAATATCGGCTCCCAGCACTGTCAGGCTTGAATCGAATCCGAGACGAAAGGGAGGCTGCCATCCCGGACAGGATCCGCAACGGCTGCAGTTCGGGATTGGGTGAAGGAGTGCTGCTTTGGTTGCGCAAGGGCGAAGATCGACTGCTGCGGCGGGCGGCTGGGGTCAGGCGTTCCTGCTTGAACCTCTCAGTCGGCTAGCAGCACCGTGGATCACTACGAAAATGCCAATGATGGCCGTAGCTGCCAGCACGGCTGTGCCCCATGCGAATTTCACGAGCACGGATTGCCCAGCCGAAGGTGGGCTTGGCGGCTTACCGCCTGTCTGGACCGCTGGATCTGCGGATGCGGAACTCGCCTGCACCTTTCTCAGGAGCAGCATATCCTCCACGACGGACCGGAGTGCATCGACTGGGCCTTGGCCCGCACTAACTGTGGCTAAGGATGGAGACATATCGACCTCCTAGATTGTGATTGCGGGCGGGAGAGCTTTGGGGCGTCTTAAGGAAGGCATTGTACTGGGCGCTTGCACCACGCCCGCCGCAATCCGTTGCGAGACTTCAACTTCCCATATACCTAAACCGTACCCCACGAAATCTATCCCAGCCATGGAGCAAATGCCCTAGTCGCGATGCCCGCAAACCCTCTATTATTCGTTGCTACCCCATTGGTGTCGGCAGCGTTGCTCTGCTACGCCCGGTATTTCCTGTCCGTATACACTGCAATTACAGCCTCGGCACTGTATTTCTAGGGCCATTTTCCCGGGTCCGGCAGCCCGGCTGAATTGTCATCTCGATAGGGAGGCGTTACGGCTCAACTCAGCGTACAATACGGGTGCTGGAGATTGAGGCATATTTGCTTGGATTGATCTGAAGAGGACGCTATTTGTGGCTGTTGACCGACCCACCGAGAAGAAATCGGATGTGCCAGCTGGGTTATGGACCCGCTGCGACCCTTGCGGCGCTACGGTCTATAGCAAAGACTTGGCCGAAAACCTCCACGTGTGTCCAGAGTGTGGATTCCATCAGCGCGTGGACGCCCGGACTCGGACGGAGCAGCTAGTCGATCCAGGTTCTTTCGAAGAGTACTGGGCTGACTTGGTTTCGACAGATCCGCTGAAATTCAAGGATCGAATTACCTACAAAGACCGACTAAAGAAGGCCCAGCAGGCCACAGGAGAGCGCGACGCCATTGTGGCGGGTAAGGCCTATATTCGCGGGAGGCCTGTGGTTTTGGCAGTCATGAACCCTGCCTTCATCATGGCTTCGATGGGTTCTGTGGTGGGTGAGAAGATCACATCTGCGATCGAGTTGGCCGCCGATGAAAACTTGCCGGTTGTGATCGTCACCGCTTCTGGCGGTGCCCGCATGCAGGAGGGCATGGTGTCGCTGGTCCAAATGGCCAAGACTTCAGCGGCTGTGGCTAAGCTGGATGACGCAGGCGGTCTCTACATCGTCGTCGCGACCGATCCGACGACAGCGGGCGTAGCTGCCAGCTTCGCAAGCTTAGGTGATGTTATCATCGCTGAACCGGCAGCCATGATGGGCTTCGCAGGACCGCGGGTCATCGCCAACACCATCAAGAGTGAGTTGCCTGAGGGGTTCCAAACGGCCGAATTCATGCTCGAACACGGTTTTGTGGACCGAATTGTCGCCAGGCTCGACCTTCGCAAAGAGATTGCCCGAATTATCGACTACTGCGGGAAGTGAGCGGGCTGGGTTGGTATAATGGGCTGTAGCTACGCACGATGCACGCAATCAAGGGGCGGTGCAACTCATGGGCCAATCGAACTCTCTCGTTGTCTTACTGATGGGCGCGGCTGCCCTGAGCGCTTGGGCTGAGCCGGCCGTCGAAGTTGCCACCAGGTCAACCGCGGTCAAGCAACCCAGCGACACTAAACAAGTCGAAGACCCTTCCTTCATCGAGACCTTCGAGGGTAATTCTAACGAGGGCGGCTGGAGCTACTTGGGCAATCCTGCCAACGACCTGGAAGTGATCGCTACTGAGAAGGGCAACGGCGGCTCGTACCTGCATATTCCTTGCCTGGGGTTCCCAGCCTGTTTGGATACTTTTGCTCCTCAGATCCGCACCCATCTCGGCAAGCAGTCAGAATTCACGGGCAATTATCGAGACGAGGAAGTGACAATGCTTGGCATTGACCTGATCGTCCATGCCGCGGACTATTCGGCAACCGGCCGCCCGTTGACGCTGATGTTACGCAGCGATAACGGCACCAGTGAAGATACCGCCGATGACCTCATCGCCTTTAGCATTAGCGACGAGTCGATTCCATCGCCCGGACAGAATTGGCGGCGCTTCACATTCCACATTCCCTCATCAACCAAGGAGTTGCCCGCACAGTGGCGGATTCTGCAAGGGAGCAGCCACGACGATGCGGATTGGAACGCAGTCATCACCGAGGTAGACCAAGTCATCTATTTCTACGGTGACCCCGACCGCTTCTACCTGCTATCGGGCTGGGATCTGGGTATCGACAATGCTCAGATCACCCGTCGCCACCAAGAACCGGCGTCCGTTCCCCAGCCCTAGGTGCGGATGATACGCAGGCTCTGGATGTAACTCGGACGTCACAAATTCTCCTTTTGATCAAGATACACGACCCACCAGGGGAACCTTCGCGCCTGTCTTGCGTCAAACATGTCAGAACCAACGGGAACCATTTCTAGCGAAGGAGTTTGAACCATGAAGGCATGGATTTGCATGTTGGCCATGACGGCGGCTGGGTTGGGGGTTGCGGTCAAACCAAGCCCAGAGAAAGATCCAAAGTCGCCGGCCCCACCCATAAGATGCGGGGTACGACCCACGGGGATTCGACCTCATCTGGCTCCCGCAGAGCGCAGGCCTGTTGACTTGGTGATCTGTCTGGACACGTCGGGCAGCATGACGGCGCTGATCGATTCAGCTCGGGCCAAGTTATGGGAGGTGGTCAACGAGTTGGCCAGAGCAAAGCCGCTGCCCAGACTTCGTGTGGGGCTGCTGACTTACGGGTCACCGAACTTAGCCTCGGGCGAGAATGGGTTTATCGTCAAGCAGACCGACCTTACCGGCGATCTGGACACGGTCTACCAAAAGATGATGGCCATGGCTACCAACGGCGGCGACGAATACGTCGGCTGGGTCTTGCACGATGCCCTCTCGTCCATGAACTGGTCGAGAGATCCAAAGGCGATGCGGATCATTTTTGTGGCTGGAAACGAGTCGGCAGATCAGGCGGCTGCCCGCTACAATTTTCGCCACGTCTTGACCAACATCGATGCAGGCATCGGCGGCGTAGTGGTTAATGCCATCTATGCAGGTGACAAGAACCAAGGAGTTACTGAGCGCTGGCAGGAGGTCGCCCAATATGGCGGCGGATGTTACTTGGCCATCGACATGCGAGAAGGCACGCTACAAGTGGCGACCCCGCATGATCAGGAGTTGGAATTGCTGAACAAGCAACTCAACGCGACGTACCTCTCTTATGGGGCGGAAGGTCGCAAAGGAAAGGTGAATCAAGCTGCCCAAGACAAGAACGCCGCCGGACTTGGTGAGCAATCTTGTGCCAGCCGTATCGTCGCCAAGGCCACTGAACTCTACGACAACGCCGGTTGGGATCTTGTCGATGCTTCGAAGAAGGAGGATTTCAAATTGGGCGAACTCGACGGAGATGCGCTTCCCGAAGTTATGAAGCCGATGTCACCCGAGGAACGCAACGAGCACCTCAAACAAGTGACGGCCAACCGGGGCAGAATCCAAGAACGAATCAAAGGGGTCGCGGCTAAGCGTGGCGATTTTCTCAAGGTAGAGCGAGAAAAGCGTGCCAGCAGCAAGACCTCTCTGGACGAGGCTATGCGATCAGCCATCCGCCAGCAGGCACGCGACAAGGGATTCTCGTTCGACGATGACGCCGGGCCGACCCCAGCTAGCTCAGACGGCGCTAAGGCCGACCCTGGGCGCGAGGAGAGCGACCAATCGTCCGACTCCAAGTAGCCCACCGGTGATGTTGGGTTGATTCTCAGTTATTCTCGGGCGCTCTGCCTCTTGGTGGGGCGCCCGAGTTGCGTTGCCGGATCGCCCGCCGGGCGATAGGCTTGGACCTGCTATGAAAAAGAACCGTGAATCCAACAAGCAGGCATCACAGATCGCCGTAGCGGGCATCATCGAGCGCTTCGACAATTCTATTCTCATCGGCTTGCCCAAGGAGGGCGGCGATCCGCTCTGGGAATTTCCATGCGGCTTAGCCAAACAAGGCGAATCGCCCGAGGCAGCCATCCGCAGGGTCATGCCGGAATGTGTCGGCTTGGACATCGAAATCCATGTAGGGCAGCCGCCCTTGATGGGGCAACATAAGGGGCTAGAGGTGGAATTTCGTTTCTTCCTGTGCGGGGTCAGCGGGGGCGATGCATTGGCCATCGAGTATGAAGAAGTCCGCTGGGTCGATAAGGCTGAGCTGTCGCGCCACGCCCTGAGCTTGCCGAGCAAGGGTGTGGCTGAGTGGTTCACCAACGATTCAGAGCCGGACTAGGCACATGACGTCGGCGTCAGGTTCGATTAGGATGCCCCGCTTGAATGTGGCCGATTCTGGATCGGCACTGAACCTGCTGGTCGCAGTCCGCAGCCGTCAAAGGCGTGCTCTTCGACTTAGCCAAGCACTAAATACGGCGCGTGAAGATGGCAAACCCTAGAAAAGTTCTGGTGCTCGGTTCGGGCAGGGTGGCTGGCCCGCTTGTATCGTACCTGCTCGATCAGCCAGACATTCAACTAACCATAGCCAGCGATGCACCGGAGCAAGGTCAGCGGCTGATCGCTGATCATCCCAACGGTACAGCCATCACCCTGTTCGTTGACGACTTACCGAAACTTGGTCAGCTCATCGACGGCCACGCGCTGGTGATCAGCCTGTTACCTGCTCAGTACCACCCCGTAGTGGCTAACCTCTGCATCGAGCATCGGACCCATATGGTCACCGCCTCCTACGTCAGCGAGGACATGCGGCTGCTTGACGAGATGGCCAAGCGGGCGGGCGTGGTCATCCTCAACGAAGTTGGGCTGGACCCGGGCATTGACCACATGTCAGCCATGAGGATGATCGACCAGGCCCGCAAACGCGATGCCAAGATCATCAGCTTCAAATCGTATTGCGGCGGATTGCCAGCCCCCGATGCCAACGACAATCCCTTTGGCTACAAATTCTCTTGGAGCCCGAGGGCGGTCTTGTCAGCCTCTAAGAATGCCGCACGTTGGCGCGACGAGGGTCGGGAAGTGGTCGTGCCCGGTCCCCGGCTGTTCGCTAAGCCTCGTACGATTAGCATCGACGGCGTAGGCGAGTTTGAGGCTTACCCCAACCGAGACTCGCTTGGCTACATCGAATTGTATGGGCTTGAGGGCATCGAAACGATGCACCGCGGGACGCTTCGCTATCCCGGCTGGTGCTTGACTTGGCAAAAAATCATCGCGCTTGGCTTGCTAGACGAGAATCCGATCACCTACCCAGCCGGGACAAGCATGCGAGATTTCGTCACCGGTTTTCTTCGTAAGGAATCGACGGGCGACCTGCGGCAAGAGCTAGCCGAGCAACTGCTCCTTGAAGAAGCATCTCCTGTTCTCGACCTCCTGGAGTGGCTAGGCCTGTTCAGCGATGAACCACTACCGGTGACTGGCGAACCGACCACACCCCTGGACATCCTGGCTATCGAGATGGAAAAGAGGATGTGCTATCAGCCGGGCCAGCGCGACATGATCATCCTGCGGCACGGGTTCATCGCCGAGTTACCGGATG
>JAJDDP010000025.1 GCA_029260235.1 Phycisphaerae bacterium
ATACCAACGAACCTGACGATCGGTTGACGCTGTCCCTCATGATCGCACTCGCTCGGACGCAGTCTCTCAATGGATCGGACGATGAATCCCTCGCATTGGCGACGAAAGCATTCGACATGGCGTCTGATTCGCTGGGAACCGGCGACATAATCACGCTTGGTGCGATGGAATTAGTCGAATCGCTGCGCGAGAGGCTCAGCGACGACGAGCCATAATTGTCGTGTATCAACTGGATTTGCAGGAAGGACAAGAACCGGATGGTAGGACTAATCAAAGATGACAACAAGGCCCGCGTCGCAACGTGGAGCGAGTTGAAGGATCGTGAGCCAAGCTACGCCCTGGTCGCCAATGTCGATCTAGTTGTTATTCGCTGTGACGATACAGTATCAGTCCTCTATGGACGCTGCTTGCACCGTGGCGCGCTGATGTCTGACGGACATGTGAACGGGAACAATCTGATCTGCGGGCTTCACGGGTGGGACTACCAGTTTGTCACTGGCGTAAGTGAGTACAGCAACGACGAAGTACTCGAGAAATTCTCGGCGGAGATCAATTTGGACGACGATGCCGTCTACGTCGATGAATCGGAAATCGCGGCGTGGCATGCTGTGCATCCGCAGCCGTATCGTAGGGACGAGTATCTCGGACTTTATGCCGACATTCACGGAACCGAGGTCGAACCGCAAACCAAACACATCCAGGCACTTGCTAAGGAAGGTCTGGAGAAGGTCGGGCACCACGGACCGGTCTCAGCCATGGGCGTTCCTTCAACGGAACTGCCCTCCTGGGATGACATCCAAATTCTCACCGCGCAATTGGCTCGAATGCCGCTGCTCGATGATGCGCCGGTTGGAACGGACCTAATCATCGGTCCCAGCGCAAAGAAACCGCTGCACCTTCGCATACCCATCTTCGTCAGCGACATGAGCTACGGTGCTCTCTCCGAGGAAGCCAAGATCGCACTCGCCAAAGGCGCGGAACTTGCTGGCACTGGCATTTGCTCCGGCGAAGGTGGCATGCTTCCGGAAGAACAAGCGGCCAATTCCAGGTATTTCTACGAACTGGCGAGCGGACGCTTCGGCTGGAGCCTGGAAAAAATCAGCCACTGCCAAGCCTTCCACTTCAAGGCGGGGCAGGGCGCCAAGACCGGAACAGGCGGCCACCTTCCCGGCGAGAAGGTCACGGGCAAGATCGCAGAGGTGCGTGGGCTAGAACCGGGTACGCCTGCAATTAGTCCGGCCCGATTCCCCGACATGGACTGCGTCGGTGATTACATTGCTTTGGCTGATCAGATTCGTAGCGAAACCGGCGGAATCCCGATCGGGATCAAGATGTCCGCTCAGCATATCGAGAATGACGTCGATTTCGCCATTGCTGCTGGCGTGGATTACATCATTCTTGACGGTCGTGGGGGTGCCACCGGTGCGGCCCCCGACGTATTCAAGGGCAACATCTCAGTTCCCACAATCGCTGCACTCGCCCGGGCGCGCCGTCATCTTGATCGTCGTAAGAAGTTCGAGATTACCTTGATCGCGACCGGAGGATTGCGAACCGAGAGTGACTTCATCAAAGCGATGGCCCTCGGTGCGGACGGCGTCGCCATATCCAACAGCGCTATTCAGGCAATCGGCTGCCTCGGTATGCGCGCTTGCCACACCAACAACTGTCCGGTGGGCATCGCAACGCAAAAGAAGGACCTGCGGGCACGGCTCATTGTCGATGAATCCGCAAAGCGCCTAGAGAACTTCCTGCTCTCGACAGTTTCATTGATGCAAGTCATGGCGCGAGGCTGCGGTCACTCACACTTGCGGCAGTTTTGCATCGACGATCTGACTTCCTGGAAACGTGACGTGGCAGACTTGGCGGGCATCAAGTACGCCGGCGCTCTCGGCGACTAACAGCCAATAGTAGGAGGACGGTATGACCAAGAACTGGAAGTCTCTTTGCGGAACGTCATGGGAAGCATTGTGTGATGCGAGATTTCAATCGCATTGGGCGGCGCAAGCCGTCGCCGCGGTCGGCCACCAATTCCATGAACCCCGTCCCGATGATGGTCAGTCTAACCTGGAATGGGTAGATGAGCTTTCTGCTCTGGTTGGGCGCCCCGTACTGGGAGGTATCCGAGCCGGACTTCGAATTTCAGACTTGACGCTCATTGTCATGAAGGGCGACAATCAGATTGTTCGCGATCATCCGCTAGCGGAAAGGACACTTGACGACGGATTCCGCTTTCTCTTCGACACCCTCACCGAGTTATCTGGGCGATCTTTGAATGGCCCGCTGTCGCAAAGAGATTACGAAATGCCCGAACACGCGACTGGTGTTGGGCAACCATTTTCGCAAAGAGACGACGGCGCCTTGGAGAATTTGAGTCATTGGTTTGGCTGTGCCCACCCTGCCATAAGCGATGTTGCCTCCGAACTTCCCGGTGCTACGTCCGTACGATGCTGGCCACACCACTTCGACATCGCTTCTCTGATTGTTCTCGACAAAAATGCAGACTCCGAATCAGCCAGGTCCATCGGTGTCGGCATGTCACCCGGTGATGCGAGCTATGACATGCCGTATTTCTATGTCAATCCCTGGCCTCGCCCCGAGAACGTGCAACTGCCGGAACTCCCAGGCGGCGCTATGTGGCATAACAAGGGCTGGCTCGGTGCGGTTCTCGTTGGATCGGCAATCCAAAGCACTTCGCCTGAACAACGTGGGCAGTCCGTGGCCGACTTCCTTCGCGCCGCAATCGAGGCGGAAACGACGATGCTCGCCTCTTAGGGTACGCTGCCAACATTCAAAACTGGAGATCAGTCTATTGGACTACTTCGCAGAATCACTCTCGATGCATAGTTTGCACCACGGCAAACTGGAGATATCAGCCAAAGTGCCGTTGAAAACCATCGACGATCTTTCGCTGGCCTATACGCCGGGTGTCGCCAAACCCTGTGAAGTGATCGCCGCGAATCCGGATGCCGCGTTCGACCTGACGATGAAGGGCAATAGTGTCGCCGTCCTTAGCGATGGGTCGTCTGTGTTGGGGCTTGGAAACATTGGCCCTGCAGCTGCGTTGCCAGTCATGGAGGGCAAGGCGATTCTATTCAAACAGTTTGCAGGCATCGATGCCATTCCCATCTGCGTCAAGGCTGACAGCGATGCGGAACTGGTCGCGATCGGCAAGGCGATCGCTCCGACGTTTGGTGGGATCAACCTCGAAGACATCAGCGCACCACGGTGTTTCGTCGTCGAGGAGGCACTTCAACACATTGGCATTCCCGTATTCCATGACGACCAACACGGGACCGCAATCGTGTTACTCGCCGCACTGATGAACGGAGCGAAGGTGGTGGGCAAGCGGCCTTGTGAGCTACGAGTCGTGATCAACGGTGCTGGTGCTGCTGGCAGCGCTATCGCTCGGATACTCACCTGCAGAGATCAAAGCCCCGGCCAATGTGTCAATGTCGCGGATGTACTCGTCTGCGACTCGCGAGGGATTATTTCGTCACATCGGCCCGATCTCAATCGATACAAGAAGGGCTTGCTGGAGTTTTCAAACCGGGAAAACAGCGACGGTTTGTTGCGAGATGCCCTTCGTGGTGCCGATGCGTTCATCGGAGTATCCAAAGGTGGTTTGCTGCAAGCAGATGACATTCGCAGCATGGCTGACGATGCGATCATCCTCGCAATGGCAAATCCTGTTCCCGAAATCATGCCCGAGGACGCTATTCGCGGTGGTGCGGCAGTTGTCGGCACCGGGCGAAGCGATTTTCCAAATCAGGTGAACAACGTGTTGGCCTTTCCCGGAATCTTCCGGGGAGCGCTTGATGCTCGGGCAGCGCGCATCACGAGCGGCATGAAAGTTGCTGCGGTGAATGCCCTTTCTCAGGCCGTAGACGCTCCGACCGCAGACCGGATTCTCCCGGATACCTTGGATCCTACAGTGAGCGAAAAAGTCGCGACGGCAGTCCGCGCGGCCGTGGTATAGAAACGTCACCTAGTGGAGTCGATGCGATGATGAGAAAGCAACAAACATCTGAGAGGATCTCACTGTCGCTTCTTTGCGGGAGCGACACACGTGCATAGTCGTCTCGAACTCCACGACCGTTTGCAACGTATGATGCTCGGTCTGGCTTTGCTCGTTCTGAACGTAGTGGGGATAATTCAGTCTCCGGATTGGCTGAAATGGGTGGCGCTGGTTCTTCAAATTGAATTGATCACGACGGGGCTTATTGGTTGGTGTCCGATCATGTGGGCATGTCAAAGAAGAGATGGCTAATCGTGACTCGTCGATACAGACGCGCGCGAGTAGGCCTCAAGATGTACAAGGCAGTTGCCGTATGAACTTTTGTGACAAGGAAACATCAGATGCGTAGATTGCAATGTGCTGAGATTTGGGGTGGGACTCGAAACGCAGACAGCGACGTCTGTTCCGCTGGATTAACAGCAAGTCTGTTCTCCTTGTCGTGTGACGGCGGCAAGGGTGGTGACATCTATTATTTCAGTGTTTGCGGGGGGGATAGGCTCACACGCATCGCAATTGCAGATGTAGTGGGCCATGGCGAAAAGGTCAGCGACGTAAGCGCATGGCTATATGACTCACTTGAATCAAACATGAACAACCCGGCCGGCAGCGATATCCTGAAAGCCCTGAATAGCCTGGCTCTTGAGCGAGGCATGAAAGCGCTAACGACTGCCGCGATCGTCAGCTATAGTGCGGATGACTCGCATGCGTACTTCTCCTATGCGGGGCATCATCCCATGTTGATTTGTCGCATTGCCGATGGCGACTGGACTGCAGCGACTCTCATAGAAACCGGCGGCGGCATGGCCGACCTGCCCCTCGGGGTCGATAGCAACGTCGCGTTCACCCAATCGAGCGTTCGAATCAAGACAGGTGATCGCATGCTCCTCTACACGGACGGTGTGCTCGAAGCTCCGAGTGAGGATGGAACGCTTTTCGGCGAATCTCGGCTCTTGTCAACCCTCCAAGACGCAGGCCGATGCACCCTCGCGGAGATCAAGAACGCTGTGCTGCATGCCGTACGCGCTCACACAGGGGGATCACTCACCCACGACGACGTCTCCTTGCTCGTGGTCGAGCTCAATTAGAGGGCCTGCGAAACTCGTGCATCCACGTTTCGCAACGCCTCGAGTAGACCTGATGCGTCTGCGTGGATACTCGCCCGATCGAGGTCGGGTGTGGGATGTTGTGAAGAATCGACTACGGTTTTGGCTACGGTTTTACGGCGACAAGACGCGTCAAAATGCGACGAAATGCGTCAATTTGCGAAAACGGCGATTTGCTGTAACATGCTGCTACCAAAGGACTTTTGACGGATTCGGCCTTCGAAGAAGTGGTGCTTCCCAGGAGGCTTCCCCACTACATCACCTTCCCGAAAACAGCTCTGACGCCCCCCAAAACGACGTTTTCTGGCAGCCTGCGGGGCGACGAATGGCCCGAAGTAGTCCTGGTTTACGCGAAAATGTAGTGTAAGAAAAAAGCCCCCGTATTCGCGGCACGAGTCCGCTTGGTCATCCTACACGAAGAACAACCCCTCTCGTTTCCAGGCTGCGAACATGCCGCGACTCACGGTTGCGGCGAGTCGAGTCTTAAGCATGTCGAGCACGTTGAAGTATAGCCCAGCACAAACCCCGAAGTCCAAACTCCCGTGGTCACCTGAGCCAACCCGGCGAAATCGAACGACATCATGCGTGCCGTCAGTTTGTCGCGTGTCTATCGCGACACGAACGGCGATCGGCAGGACACGTAGTCGTTGGATCGCAACGACCTGCTCCTCGCTGCCATGGTGCTCGATTGCCGCCCATACCATCATCTGTCGCAAAGAGCGGGAACGCGAAGATCCCGCCGACGAGGCGGTGGCTGTGTCGAATTGAGGTTCTGACCCCGTCCATCACCTGGGTCTTTGGGCAGCTCTCGGCACGGAAAGGGCAAGCAAGACGAAAGCGCTCACACCGAGTTAGGATCTACTGAGTCGTCCCTGACAAATCGTCATTCTCCTTGATTCGCAGTATTTGTGGTCGTTGTTGCGGCGTGGGAATTTCTGGGAGGGACAAGGGTATTGAGCTATGTCGCCGCTACGGACGCGGCTTCGGCAGACACTAAGTGCCTCTGGATCGTCTCGATCAGCTTCGCTCGGTCGATAGGTTTCGTGGCGTAGTCGTCGCATCCGATTTTGATGCACTTCTCACGGTCGCCATCCATCGCGTGGGCGGTGAGCGCGATGATCGGCCCGCTGTAGTCCTTCTTGCGTAGTTGGCCCGTGGCCTCGTAACCGTCCATGACAGGCATCTGCATGTCCATCAATATCACATCGAAGGGCTTGCCCTCGTCGCGCGCCGCCATCGCGGCATCCAGCGCGAGCTTGCCGTTCTCGACGATGGTGACCTCTGCTCCCACCTTCTTGAGAATGCCGACAATGAGAACCCGGTTGGTTGGGTTGTCCTCGGCTAGCAGGATTCGGATACCATGCAAGTCTGTTCGGGAAGGCTGCGCGACTGCGTTTGAATCTTCGTCTACAACAGTCGTCGATAACTGGTCTTCGATCATCTTCACACCATCGAGCGACCCGGTGGGCACGGTGGTGCGGAATGTCGATCCCACGCCTGACTCAGTTTCGACAACAATGATGTCACCACCGAGCAACTCTGCAAAGCGTTTGCTGATGGCCAGACCGAGACCCGTTCCACCGATCGTGCGCGTCGCGGAAGTTTCCACTTGCATGAAGGGCTGAAACAGCCTTTCTTTCTCTTCTTCCGGTATTCCCCGCCCAGTGTCGATCACATCGAATTGCAGGCATGGCTCGTCGCCATTGTCGACTAAGCGGGTCACCAAACGGACGGCCCCGGTCTCGGTGAACTTGATCGCGTTGCCTATCAGGTTTATGAGTATCTGTCTAAGTCGGGTCGGGTCGGTGTGAATCGTTTTCGGGATCGAGCTTTCGTATTCGATGTTGAGCGGCAATCCTTTCGCATCCGCCTGAACTTGAATGAGAGAAGATACCTCGGCGATGATGGTGCACGGCTCACAAGAAAGGAGATTCGTCTCCATTTTACCTGCCTCGACCTTGGACAAGTCGAGGATGTCATTGATGATGCCTAGCAGGGCCTCACCGTTATGTCGAATCGTATGGATGCAGTTGAGCCTGTCCGACTCGGACTGGCCGCTGTCGAGCAGGTTTTCCGCAAAACCAAGGATGGCAGTCATCGGTGTTCTGATTTCGTGAGACATGTTTGCGAGAAACTCGCTCTTAGCTTCATTGGCTACTTCGGCTGCGCACTTCGCTTGTTGGAGTTCAGCCTCTCTCCGCTTACGTTCAGTGATGTCTTCTATGAAGCCGAGGAAATGCGTAATCTCCCCTTTCGGGTTTCGGACTGGTGAGATCGACGCTGATTCCCAATACAGTTCGCCGTGTTTCTTCTTGTTCTCAAACTCCCCCCTCCATGTCTTCCCTGCGAGAATCGTCTTCCACAACTCTTCGTATTCCTTCTTTGACCATTTGCCGGACTTGAGGATGCGCGGGTCCTGGCCGATCGCCTCCTCCCTCGTGTATCCAGTCAATTTGGTGAACATGGGATTTGCATACTCAATCGTGCCGTTCGTATCCGTAATGACAATAACGGCCGGACTCTGTTCGACGGCAGCCGACAATTGGCGCAGACCGCTCTCTGCCCGTTGTCGTTCGGTGGTGTCGAGGATAATCGCCACAAACATTGGGGAGTCACCATGCATCAATTGCAGGTGGACTTCGACAGGATACTGCGACCCGTCTTTGCGTTGATGAACTGTGTCGAACTGAACCTTCTCCTGAGTTCCGTCTCGTAGCGGCCTTACCAATTCTGCAAACGACTCGGCCGTGAACTCCGGTTTGAAGCTCAACGGGGTCATCTCCCGGAGTTCTTCCATCGAATAACCGATGTTCTTGCGAGCGCCGTAGTTGACATCTACAAAGTGAAGCGTCTCGGCATCGAAGATGAAGACTTCGTTTAGTGAATCCTCAATCACACGATTGAATCGCTCCCGCTCCTCATGTATGCGCTTAGACTCGGTGATGTTCTGCGCAACACATACGACGCCTCGGTCTTGACCGTCGCCGTCCCGCATTACGGATCCTGAGAGATGCACAGGAATCTCGTGCCCGTCCTTGGCGCGGAGAAACTTCTCGATGTTGCTGCTTATTGATCTTTCTTTGTTGAGGCAACGCATCGCCGTCCGCTTGACGGGAAAGGCGTCCTGAGACAGTATATCCTGGGGTCCTTCTTCTTCGCAGAACAGCAGGCTTGCGGGTTGCCCGACCAGTTCCTCTTCTCGGTAACCGAGCAGGTTGCAGGTTGCGTCGTTGACCGTGGCGATGCTGCCGTCCGGTGCCACGACCAGCAGCATGTCGATCATTGATCCAATGATGTTGTCTGTGTAGTTCTTTGCCTCGCGCAAGTTACTTGTCTGGTCTTCCACACGCTGATCCAGAGTTTCGTTCAACTCGGCCAAGCGGCTATTCGACTCCAAAAGGTACGCCTGCCACTTCCTGAGCAGTCGCAGGATCGCAAGCCAGCCGCCCACCGTCACGAGTAGGGCAACAACGACTGCGGCCATGAGCGAGAGGGTGCTACGCTCCCTAGATCGCGTCTTGGCGACGCCGATTCGCTTCAGGTCGTCGCGAAGTTCATCCATGCCCCGCGCGTAGGCCGCTTTCTGCTTCTCATACTCACTACTGGACAGAATTGCCTGTGCTTCGCTCAGTTGCGCGGCGCGCACAAGACCGAAGGCCCTGCTTTCCATCTCGACCAATGCGGCGTTGGCCGCATCCGTCAGCGCGGCGTGACGGGACGAATCGAGGCCATGCGACTCCGAGATGGCAAGGGCCTCGTTGATCGCGGCGTCCAGGTGCGGCTCGAAGGTGCGGTATCGCTCCTCCCACCGTGGATCGCCCGTGGCCGCCGCCATGCGGGCGGACATGGTCAGGACTTCGTCGAAATGGATTATGGCTCCTCGAGTTTCTTCGACGCGAAGGTCATCCTGTCGCGCCACCGCAAAGCGGATCATGCCCTGCACGTAGGCCTCTTTCCGGCTCTCATACTCATCGCTGGATAGGATTTGGTCGGCCTCTTCCGCTCGGCCTTGCCGAACCAAATCGAACGCCCGGTTTTCCATCTCCACAAGCGCCATGTTCGCGGCGTCGGTCTCGACAGCGGCATCGCCGCTGTACGCTTCCGGCGCGATGGCCATTGCTTCTTTGATCGCGGCGTCCAGGTGCGGCTCGAACGTGCGGTAGCGTTCTTCCCACTGCGGATTGCCCGTAGACGCCGCCATGCGTATGGACATGGTCAGGACTTCGTCGAGATGCACGATGCGCCCTCGCAGGGCCGCGATTCTTCCGCTTCGTTCCTCCGCCAGAATGCCGAGGCGATTGGAGTCGTAAACGCTCCAGCCCAACCACGCCAACACGGCGACGGTGAGCGCGCAGGCGACGGCAAGGAGCCTGATCGGATTGCGAATTCCCCATGTTTGCTGATTTGGACTCATCAACGCCACACCCGTCTTGCAGTCGATTGGAAGCCTCTGACGCGCACAGTGTGCTTGCGATGGCCCCACCGCTACGATGGATAACTCTATCGACGCGGGTCGATATCAGGGTGAGCTACTCTTGGGAAGCGGTATCTGCATCCGATAATATCATCCGCCGCTGAAGGCGTCGGGTGCTGAGCGCCGAGCCGACACGCGATAACGCGTCCAAGCTAAGCATCGCCTCTGGACGAAGCTCTTGTGAGTCGTACTTGGGTTAACTCGGCGTGAGGGAGTGTCGTAATGGTAGAAACGGCGGGTCGGACCAGGTGGCTGCCGTCGGCAGTCTTTTTCCCAATGATTGGTTGAGCCCTCAGATGTCACTCAGGGGCTCCCTCCATCGACCCGCCAAGCTTCAGCAAGCTCGATTCTGAACGGCATTCACCTTCCCGCGGCTAATGCACCAGGGCGAAGCAAGCTGGAGCGAACGACGTCCCCGACTGTTCAACGTCAAACGTGTTTGCAGGATCAGCGGAGAATGCCCAGCCTTGCGAGCTGACGCTCTTCAGGAAACGACGATTCTGGACGATCAAAAGCGGTCACTGGACGCACCGTGAGCTTTTGTAGTACAATCAGCGAGCGAGAAATGTAGTGTACGCCACATCGACGAAAAGCGCATAAGTCGTTGCGTGGCAGCTACTTACGCGGGCGTAATTCAGTGGTAGAATGCCAGCTTCCCAAGCTGGACGTCGTCGGTTCGAATCCGATCGCCCGCTTTCAAACAGAAGTGCTCGCCAGGCCCAGACTTACGAGTTTGGGCCTTTCTTGTTGCGGTCCAAGAAACAGGCCAAAAACGCGGTTTTTCGGGGCAGTGGGTCAGGAGTGGGTCAGTCAGCTTGGACCCATCGACTGAGCACACCGCCCAAACAGGTGAGTGGGGCAAAAGTGGGTCAGCGTCAAACCGTCGCATCGTTGATCACCTTATCCACGGCAACACGTGCCGCTTCAACCTGCTTCGCTTGCACTTGCAAGTAGTGCTTGCGCGTGGTGCGGATGTCCGCATGTCCCGCAAGCTCCTGCACCACGTGCAACGGCACCACCTCAGCGAGGTTGGTGCAAAAGCTCTTTCGCAAATCGTGAAACTTGCACTTGGGCACGCCAGCCCGACGGCGGACGACTTTGAAATCGCGCGTGAAGTTTTGACGCTTCATGCGCTCACCCGCGGCCGGCCCCTTGGCATTTACGAATACATACGCCTGGCCTTCAGCCACCTCCAACTGCAATTCCGTAAGCACGTTGATTGCCGCTTCCGGCAACGGCAGAATCCGAAGATCCTTGTCTTTCGGCGTCCAATCCTCAGTGCGCTCGCTCGCCGACTTCCGCACAACGCGAAGCCGCTGCTGCTCGAAGTCGATGTCGCCCCAGGTCAGGTTCAGAATCTCGCCCAGCCGCAATCCGCAACAATACGCCAGCGTGATCACACCGCGCCAACGCGTCGATGGGCAGGCCTTGATCAAGCCGTGGAAATGCTCCGGCTTGACGTATTGCCAGCCAGGATCGCCAACTCTCTCCTGCCGAATGCCGGCGAAAGGATTGCGTCGTATGAGCGCACAATCAACCGCTTCACGAAAGATACGGCGACACTCGCGAATGATCTTGTTTACTGTTGCCGGCGCTGGATGCCGTCCACGATGTTTGCGTTTTCGAAACCAACCTACGAAGCTCCTGGCGTCTAGCGGTCCAATCCTGCCGATGAGACGATCCTCGTCGAAGAACGCTATCAGGTAACCGAGCGTACGCGTGTGCTCGGTCAGTGTCCCTTGGGTGATGTCTCCTCGCAGGCTCAGATACAACTTCTTGTACTCCCTGAGCGCCATCGGCTTGGCTTCGTCACCCGCGCCGTCCCGCACTTCAGCCTGTTTCTCTTCTGCGAATCGCTCGGCCTCCTTTCTGGTTTTGAAACTTCGGCTGTACCGCGTTCCTTCGTCACCGAACCAGCGAACCCCCCAACGAGACGGCCGCTTGCTGGGCCATTCGCTCTTGGGCAGTGGGTCGCCGCGTTCGTCTGTCGGAACCTTCCCATGGTATTTCCTCGAAATCGATACTTTTTCAATCGCCATGATGAACCTCCCGGCCATCACGGGCGACTGACCCGCGGCCAGTCTACCCGATCTGGGTAGGATGGTGAAAACGCCGTCAAGATTCGGTTTTTCGCGCGAGAAACTGATCTAGCTCCTCGCGGCGGTACCACACGCGGCGCGCGAACTTCGTCGCCTTCAACTCGCCTCGGTCGCGCCAATACTTCAGCGTACGAGCCGCGGAATCCGGCGAGTGCTGGCCGGTTTCATCGAGACGCAGATACTGGGCGGCTTCGATCGGTGTGAGCAGTTGACCGAAATCCGGCGGGCGCGTTGGCCAAGCAACATTCACTTGATTTGCGGTTGCTGTGTCAGCCATCACGTTCCCCTGCTGATTCGAAGACCGATGAGTTGATGGAGGCGGCGACGCAAACCGAATGCGTCGCCGATGTCGCGGCCCAATGTCGATAGTGAATGGGTAAGCAGGCGCCGAACCGCATAGACATTGTCGTGCGATAAACGCAACGACCTATCGTGAAGTTCACAAAGAGCGCGGTCTGCATGAAGCATCAACGCGACTTGGAGCGCCAGCAGTTCGCCTTCAGTGGGTGACCGCATCGTCGAGTCACTGAAGACAAGACTGTCTGTCAGGTCGTACTGAAGCATGTCAGGATTCCCAAAGGATCGCTTGGCCCAATCGTCCGCCCCAGAAAATCACGATTGCCGACGGAAACGGCGCCGACGTTTTGGCGTTACCGAAGCGAAGTCGCCCGCGCAGGAAAACAATCTGCCCCCGCCGGGCGTAGCGATGCCACCAAGCGGTGTCGGTGCGACTGGGCACCAGACACACCGCCGTCGCGCCGGCAATCGATTCGTCGTACGCCTTGCGCATGAATTCACCGATCACCCGGCCGTACGGTGGATTCATCCGAACGGTGCCGCGCCACCGTTGCGCAATTGCGTTGTCATGCCTGGTGAAGAATCGCCGACATTTCGCGTTGTCTGGCGTCGCGCACGCATCGAGGTCGAAGTGAAAGATCGCATTGAGCTCGTCGAAGAGGTCCTGCGGTGTGGACCACTCCTCCGATTTCGTTGAGAAATGCACGTCCAGACTATTCGACAAGCGGTTCATGCGATACTCGATCCGTTCCCATCGGCCGGCTCATCGGTGTACTCTCGTTCGCACACATGCGTACACTGACTGCAAAAAAACTCATGGTTCCTTCAGTGTGAAAAGATTGGGTTCATCCCCATTTGCATCTTGACGCGTTTTCGTTTCGGTCCGACCAAGGGCCGACAGGAGCAAGGGTTCCACCAAACTGTGCGGCAAAAGCGGCGGCGCGTCGTCCACCTGCGGTTGGATGCCGTTACAACGATGAATGGCGGCGGTAAACGACACGCCGAATTCCTGGGTGATCATCGGCAGCACCAATCGTCGCCAGAGCGTCTGCGATTCGCGTGTTGGCCGCATGAGCTGGATCACCGTTTCCCTGCGATCCAAGCCACGTTGTTTGAGCAGCGCGAAAAACTCGCGTTCCAGCAAGTCCAACGGCATCAGGAACGCAGCCGCAAAACGGTCAGCCTGTCGTTCGATGGTTTCAGCTTCGCGATCGCAATGGGCGATGTCGTGGAACCGGTCGCGCAGTTTCGCGTGCAGGATCATGTGCCCGAGTTCGTGGGCAGCCGTGAAGCGATACCGGCCTTCGTTGGCCAGCACGTTTTCATCGATGAGGATTTCTCGTTCCTTCATGAACGACGCGCCAAGTACGCCTTCGCCAAGATACGACAGATCCGCGACACCGAAACGAATGCCCAACGGGTGCTCGATCCATTCCTCGACCGGTACGGGTAGCGGGATCTCGGTTTCGCCCAGTTGCTTTCGACATCGCTCAAGGATTCGCCACGCGCGCAGCTCAATCTCGCGGGAACCGCGTCGGGGGACGAACACTTGTGCTTGGGATGCTGCGGTCATCGACTACTTCCCCGGTTTCCGGGCCTTACCCTTGGACATCTGCTCGGCACGCTTAATCAAATCGTCCCATTGCTTGGGCGTAAACTTGCGGGCGGTACGAAGCAGTTCGGGCACCTTGGCGGCGGCAGTGGGATCCTGCGTGGCGATTTCACCGACGATACCGTCGGCGCGGCTCCACCCGCTGCGCAATTCGGCCTCATCGATGCCGTACGCTTCACAGATGCGCAGCAGCAGGCCTTCCGAAGGGGTGCGGCGGCCCATTTCGAGATCGGTCAGGTGGGCTGGCGCGATTTCAAGGAACCGAGCCATCTCACGGAGCCCCTTCTTGAGCGTTTCAATTCGGCGGGCGCGCAGCACTTCACCAATGGGCGGGGTCGGTTTCGATTTCGATGATGTGCGTTTCTTGGCCATTTGAGACATCTCACTTCAAACCATATGCCTGTTCGCTATCATGCTAACACTTCGATGGAGGAAATCAAGGGCGCTACGAAAAAATGTAACGGAGATTTGCTGGCTGGGGGGCCAGCCAACCGAGCGCAGACATGAGGCTCGGCCCGTGAGACCCGTTCTGAGCCTTAATCTCGGGGAGCGCGTTAAGATTTTGAGCCTCACCGCGTATGGGTCAGAGGGCACTGACTGTGGCCCATGCTCTTTGACAAGTGAAGAGTGCTGCTCACTTCGATTTCAACCCCCTCATGGGGTTTGATGACAGGCCCTTGTCGACCAGGCCTTGCTAAACGCGTCGACGCAGACTCCGCCCGCGCTTCTCACGCGGACGGGCGGCACTGTCTATTTATCTTTCCAACATCACTGGATTTGCCACGGGGATTGGTTCGTTTTGCTGGTTGGCTGCTGATGCGGCCGGCTTGTTGAGCAATCAATGCACCCGGAGTGGTTTGAATCCCGACGAAAGTCGGGTTCCACCGCTTCGTCTTTACCAACCCCAAAAAAGTGGAGGACTTAGTGATGTCTAAGCCCAACAGGAAGAAGAAAGGCAGAACCCGAAACGGCATCGTATATCGGCTGGACCAGCTTGTAAAACTATTCGTGTTTACGCTGGCCCTTCTGGCAGTCGGCATCGCGATTATCTCGCACCTGCTGCACGACATTCGAGTCGAAGGGCTGTAAGCCGCAAATGTCTAAACACGTCCACAGTATCCACTGTGGGCGTGCCTTTGGAAACAACCCCTCTGCGGGTTTGTTGATAGGTCTTTGCCGAACAGACCTTTCTAAACGCGTCGGCGCCCTTCTCTGAGACCCTCCTCTTTTTCCCTCCCCCTCTTTCTTCTTTCTCAACCTTCTTCCAATTCTTTTTTCTCCTTTTTCTTTCCAACCCACTCTTGCGTTTGCGTTCCACAGAGGACGCCAACGGAGCGGTGGTGTTGTGATGGGTGAAACCAAGACCAATAAGGAAAGAGGACAATGAAGAAGTTGATCAAAGTACGTAGAGTCGATGTCTCTGATTCAGCCGCCGAGCTGCCGAAGGAATTGATTGCTTGCGCAGTCAAGCAACACTCACTCGGCAATTGGGGCGCCGTGGGATTGCCGTCGCAAGCGCTCAACGACTTCTATGTGATGAGCGCCGAAGGCACGGTGACGTCGGTGTTTCCGGTGGACGACGCCGAAATCTACGTGATGACGGAGGTGGAGACGGGAATCACGCGGGTATCCCTGTTCGAGGAGATCCTCGCGGAAATCCCCGAGATGTAGGGTCTCATACAATGCTCGGAGCCATCGTGCTCTGGGCGGTTTTCCTTACCTGTTGATGGCGAACACACCCTTCTTGGGCCATGTCGCCGCGGCTGCGATCCGTTTTGCGGATTGCAGACGGGGTGGCGTGGTGGTTGTGGGTGCAACCTTAAATAAAGGAGGGTAAGACCATGATTACATGGTTATTTCGTATGTTGGGCATCCTGTTATTTGGCCGGCAGCAAGCGCCGGTCCCGGTTG
>JAJDDP010000026.1 GCA_029260235.1 Phycisphaerae bacterium
GCTGGATAAGAGCATCAACTTCACGCGCTGGCACCGTGCCCTGCTGCATACGGCATGGTATACCAGAGCATAATCCAGGGCGCAAATCTACCTATCTTAACATGCTGCGGGAGAGACGCTGCACATGGCTGAAGAGTTACACCCAAAGAAACCGGTTCACATCGGCCTCAAGGATGAGCTATCCCCCGGTAATAATTGAATAGTTCATCTTTCTCAGCGTGCCCTCACGCTTCTGCTGGCCAGTCACTCAGAAATCTGGCACCGTCCTACGGAATCAAGGACTTCGCCGTCCTCGATTGGTAGAATTGCAGCCTTGGCCTTGACTCCGACTGTTCCTCGCCTCTGACCGACAAGTGGGTGCCGCTGCACCATTTTGTCTAGTGATAAGCCGAGTGCATTCGTCAGGCTATTCTCCGGCGGTTGCATTCTCAGGCCGCAACAGTTCGCCTGCAAGCGTTGTCAACAGCCGCCGCCAGCTTAACACACGATCATCACCTGCAGCCTCGCCAAGTTCGATCGCCTGGACTAAAGCAACGACGGCTGCTTGTTCCTGGTGGAGTTGTACAAGTGCTTTCCCCAGCCCTGCGTGGAAGCCTGGGACCCTTGGCTTTCGTTCTACCAGCCGTTGCCAAATTGGAAGCGACTCGGCCGCCCGACCTTCAGCCAGAGTGGTCTCCGCCGATTCTTGCAGCAGATCCTCGACCGTGATCGGACCACGGTGGGCGATTTTCCGGCGCCGGTTGATCTTAGTTAGATCCATCGACTCCCAGAACTGCAAACCACATACAGAACTCCGGTGCTCGCCTGATGGCAGCAGGAAAAGCACAGCATCAGCAATGTCGGTGGCTGCCAGTCCGGGAAAGGCGAGAGCCTTGTCCGGCGGCACATTATATCGCCGAACTGTCGAAAACATACCAGCAGGTACGCCTTTGAAGCGGCGGGCACCTGTTGGCAGCAATTGTGGCGATTGCACATCGGCGAAGCGTTCGCCAAGTTTGGTTCCAGCCAATAGTTCCCGACCAAGATAGAGAACAACGGACGTCGAATCCGGGGCATCGCGTTCAAGATGGACAACTGTTGTGTCGGGTGATGGATTGGGTAGTGGCGGATCCCAGAGGTTTCGACGCGTTAGGTGGCCGCCACCTGCGAGCACCAAGGCTCGCCTGCCGCGATCGAGCACCTCGCGGTGAATAACCCTGGCCATATGTGCGTCGCGTTCATTCTCTGGATCATTGTAGTAAGCCATCAACTCATCGAAGGTGCGGATCGTCGGCCAATCTATCGGCGGGTCGCCACCCAAGAGACGAAGCCTCCGGCGACTGCCTGATTTGGCTAGTTCTTCGTTGACCTTCCGAACGTGCTCAAAGAACTGGAAGTAGACAGGCGACTCCCATGGCATGTGGACCGCCCCAGTGTCGCGCCAAGCGCTGGCGAGTTCCTCGAAGGGGACATCTTCTCCGCCGACATATCGATCAATGACATGCTGCTGGCCAGCTGTTGCGAATTCCACGACGATGTCGTCCACGCGCTCAGTGAAACGCGGATCGGCGACGAGAGCTCGGATGAACTCGTGCTGTGTTTCGCTACCGTGATTCTCGCAAAGGGCGAGAATGGGTCGCTGATCGAGCATCGAGGTCAACTCACCAATCACGCGGCCCGTAGAGTCTTGGTGCCCCGATGCGTCTCCGGCAGATTCGCCATTACGCATTTCTGAGTGGCCGAAGTCCGTGCACGAGTCCGCCGCTGCACAGCCTGCAGCGAAGATCAACACGGTGACACAACCGAGGGCTATTGGGTGTTTCAATTTCATATTAGTCTACCTGTTGTTTTGCATGCATTCAGAAACAAACGACTCTTCACACGATCAGCTTGGCGGCGGTTCGGAATCGCGGGCCGAAGCCATGTTCCTCACCAGCACTTCAGATGCTCCGTGATAGCCAGTCAATCGAGCTGTTCCAATCTTGGCACGAATCGTGCACGAGTCAGATGCTTGGGCGCCTCGATTCCTTCCCGGAGAACCAAGAAATGGAGCCGACGATGAGTGCAGCGATGCCGGAGCTCTCTACGCTACGATTCGTGGGTGTATTGCCTGCTGAATCAGGTGGGATGGGCATCATGCAAGGCTCGCACGACACTCTTGATTAGCTAGTCGTGCCCGTGCGAGTGGCTAGCGATAGCACGCGGGGCGACCGCGGTCATAACTGCCGGCAGTTCTGACACCTCATCAAGCTGACTGAGGACACAGTGGCATGTCGATGGATCTGTCAGGTGGACCATCTTCCAGGAACCAACTGCGACCATGTGTCCGTGGTGCTTTCCGATCGCGCACGGGTAGTCCTTGTGCGTGCCAAAGTTCTCCTCCTCCACGGGCGCATGAAATATTGCGGCGAGAAATTCGTCACCGCGCTTGTACGAGGCGGCTACACCGGGGCGATCTCCAAACTGGAGAAGATAAACGGTCTCCAAACGAAAACCACCTGGCAATGTTGGTGGAGTCTCAAATTCCAGCGACGGCGCAAAGTTCCTGGCTTCGAGTGGCGATCCTGGCCGTGCCTCGTATAGGGCGAGGAAGTTGCTAAAGGCCCTCTGTGCATCGAGGGGTAGCGTATCTAGAAGAACCCCGAAATCTATTGCCGAGGCTTTGGCCGAACTGTCCACGAGGCTCAGACTGAGTGTGCCAAGCCCAGCGACAAACACGAGTGCAGCTGCCAACGCCCATCGCCTCGACCGGAGCAGTAGGTGCCTGGTCACTGGGTGCTCTGACTGGCGATCAGCTCCGGAACTGAGCCGGCGTTCGATGGAATCCCACAGCCCTGAAGGAACGCTAACGTCGCTTGAATCGGATATCCGTGACGCCAGCCCTTGGAGGCTGACCAGTTCAAGGTTGCACGCCGAACACGTTTGCAGATGCTCTGAGACTTCTGCCCCGGCGTCAGGCGCGAGCTCATCATCGAAGAAAGGCCCGATCCGGTCTTTGTACTCTTCGCAACACATGTCAAACGCTCCCTAGCAGGCTGCTAAGCAACTGCTTCGCCACCGAAAAAAGCTGCACGAAGCGCCTGATTCTTGCCGGAGACCCTACCATCGACGGAGGCGCCAGGCGTTTCGTGCAGAGTTCCAAGGGGACGTCAGAGATCTTTAGCACCCTGCTAGGTCCTTGGAGTCACCGTGCCTCGTATCGAGCGCGGCGTCGCTGGAATCTAAAGGCTACTTCTTTAGATGCGCAGCGGCATTACTTTCTTCCCTCACGCCGTAACTTTCTCGTAATATTTCTCGGAGGCGGTCACGGGCGCGGCTCAGCCGGGACGCGACCGTACCTTCGACACAGTCGAGCGCTTCCGCAATCGCCCTGTAATCAAGCCCCTCTTGATACCGCAGCGCAAGAATAGTCCTCTCAGGCGGTGGTAGCGGCGCGAGTGTGTCGGGCAATGCGGCCGGTGGGAGCGGCGCGGTCATTTGCGGTAGGCGCAAAGCAGGGTCACATCGTCGTCGAACCGGTCGTGACCCTGGAAGCGCTGAGCGCTTTGCACGACCGCATTCAGCTGCTGCTCCGGGGAAAGACCGTTCGTTTCGGCCAACAGTCTGGTGAGCCGCTCACGTCCGAACAGGCGCGCCTGGTCATCCGACGCTTCGTGAATCCCGTCTGTGAATATGAAAATACGGCTGCCCCGGGACACCTCGACGCGAGATACCTTGTATCGGACGCACCGCTCCACACCGAGGACCAGCCCACCATCCCTGAGTGAGGTTGGTGGGCCACCGGGCGTCACGATGATGGCAGGGTCGTGGCCGGCGCTGACATACTCCGCTGCCCCCTCACTGGGCAATAATCGCACGAGGAGGCACGTCGCGAACGTGCCGGACGGAGCCACTTCTACGAGTGCCAGGTTCATGGCCCCAGCAATGAGCGCCAGGTCAGTATTTTGAGCCGCGTGGTGGCGAACGACAGTCCGTAGCAAGGCAGTGAACAACGCCGCCGGCACACCGTGGCCGGAGACATCGAAAACGGCGAGAAGTGTCGAACCGTCGCTGAGATTGACAATGTCGTAAAGGTCGCCGCCGATTCTCTCAGCCGGAAGGAACACTGTGGCGACATCGAAACCATCAACATGTCGGTTGTCGTGTGGGAGGAGCGCCTGCTGAATCTCCTGTGCTCGCCTCATCTCTGATTCGCGGTTCTTCTCTACTACCTCCAGTGCTTGAATCATCTCGTTGACCCCATGTGTGAGGTAGCGGAGCTCACGACTGCCGGAGGGTCGCACTCGAACGTCGAACCTCCGTTTCCCCACGGCCGAAACTGCCGATACGAGCTCGCGGAGTGGATCGCGCACCCATACAAGTAACGCCACCGTTGTAACGCCGAAGATCAGGGCCACCAGAATGGCTGTGCTGGCGAGACGGCTAATCCGCTGAGCGTGCAAAATCTGCTCCACGGGCGCCAGGGATTGAGCTACGGCGATCATGGACCCATCTCCCGTTATGACGCTCACCGAAACAAACGGTTCTCCATCGTGAGCAAAGCGCGCGGCGTCAGCGATTCTGCTCGTGGCCATCCTGACTTCTAGAGCATGATTCGCGTGCTCGTGGGCACGCGTGGCGATTTCCCCCTCCTTATCGAAGACAGCGATGTGGTGGCCAGGGGACGCCGCCGAACTCATTTGGCGGCAAAACTGATCGAGGAACGCCTGAAACTGCTCCGAATCCGGCAGTTGGTCCCACGCAACGCGCAATACTCTGGCCTCCTCGCGAAGCCGATCAATTTCAGGCTGCATGTGCGCAGCCTCCTCTCGCCGGGAGTCGATCTCAGCGAACGCTCCAAGGACGAGGATTGCAGCGGTGTTGATGACAACGGCCAGTCGAAATGCCAGCGTATTCCACCATCGTGGTGCAGTATCGGGAGTATGGGTGATCGTGGCCTCTCCTTTCGGATTGGGCGTTTTGCTCGCGGCTCGGCCTTCGACGTGCGGAGGGCAGAAGTAGTCTTGTTCCACCGTCGCCTCATTAGATGCGTGCAACCGAAGTTTTCTTCCGAGAGAGCCTTTCAAAATGGTCAGCGATCGCAGCCTAGCGTAGAAAATCCGGCCGCAAACGATGCGGAGATCCTCCGATTCAGAGACTCAGGAGTAGTTTTTCGACTTATTTTCACCAGCCGGGAAGGAACCGGGCTGTTGGTGCATCCAATGCTGAAACCGGCCGTTCCTTCTACTCGATTCGTCGTGGGTCGAGTGCCACGGTCGGCGGCATAGGCTGGACCACAGGCTCCGAAGAATGGCTGCGGCTTTGGACGGTCCGATCTGATTCAGGAGAATCTGAAGATGAAAAGTACCTTGAGAGTGATGCTGTTGTCTGCTGTGGTTTCCTTTGGACTTGGCGTGAACCCTGTATCTGCTCAGCATGAACACGGCGATCACGGGCATGGGGGCCAAGAGCACGGCGAAGAGGCCGGTCACTCGCATGAAAGGGCCGAAGGGCACGGCGGCAGCGTCACGATGTCGAAGGAGTTTCATGTCGAGACAGTTTTCATGCCGGACCAGGTCCGCCTCTATCTGTACGACGCCTCGCAGAACCCAACGCATGCCAAGCATTGGAAGAAGGGACTGGTAGAGGCGACTGGCACCGTGGAGTACCGTGACCGTGGACGCGGGTCAACCACTCTGAAGTTCGTGCGCGGTGCACCGGGCGAGTACGCCTGCCCCATGTGTGCCGGCCAGGAATCCAGCAAACCTGGGAAATGTGCCAAATGCGGCATGAGTCTCGAACAGCAGGACATGCCCAAGAATACGCTGTGGTCATGCCCGATGCATCCCGACAAGAATGGCAAAGCAGAAGGCAAGTGTGCCGACTGCGGTATGAAGTACACGCCACAGGATTATCTTGTAGCCATGGCTGATTTTTCGGGCATGAAAGCGGGCGATGCCAAAGTCACTCTCAATTTGAAGAATCTCTCAGGAAAGAGTGAGCGGACGCTCCAGTTCACGGAGAAATTCGTACCCGGCGAGATGCACGGGGAACACGGGAAGCATGGGGAAGGCGAGCACGGCCACAGTGGTGATGACCACAGCGGCCACGACCACTAGGGTTTTGATCGACGGTAACGCGTCGATCATCTCGGTCGGATTGCTCAGGTGTTTCGCTTCACGGCATTCGTAGTACGAACTCTTGGTAAGGAGTGGGGATCGTCTGATGGCAGAATCAGAACCCTCCAGGCGAGGATTCCTTGCGCGCGTCGTGATAGCTCTCAATGCCCTAATCGCGATCATCGTTGCCACCCCCGCGGTCGGCTACTTGCTGTCGCCACTACTTAGACAGCGATCCAGCCAATGGGTCGTGATCGGTAAGGCCACGAAGTTCGTGGCCGGGGTCCCGCAACGGGTTGTGTACGAATACGACGATGAGGGCGGCTATAGCGTCGAACGAACGCGTAGTGTCGCGTTCGTAGGACGTACCCCGGGTGACCTCATAGTACTATCACCCGTATGCACACACATGGGCTGCAACGTTGCCTTCGATGATACGGCAGGTCTGTTCGAGTGTCCGTGTCACGGCGGCAAGTACGACACATCCGGTCGCGTGGTGGAGGGTCCGCCTCCCGAACCGCTCCGAAGATTTCAGTCGCGCATCCGCGATGGAAATCTGGAGATTCAGCTCACATGAGCAAGGAGCGCGACGCGACTACCAACATTGCGGCAGAGAAGGCTTCCATTCGGCCATGGTTGCGGCTTCCGCGCGTCATGAGTGAGTTCTTCGACGAGCCGATGCCCAAGGGTGTTGGTTGGCCGCACGTCTTTGGATCGACGCTGCTCGCCCTGATCGCCCTGCAAGTCGTGACAGGCGTGCTGCTCTCTTTGAATTACTCCGCTTCAACCTCAACAGCCTGGGAAAGTGTTCGCTACATTCAGGATCGTGTGGTATTCGGCGGAATCGTTCGAGGGATGCATCATTGGGCGGCTTCAGCCTCTATCATCGTGGCTGCCCTGCATCTCGGCAGAGTATTCCTTTTCGCCGCGTACCGATCACCGAGACGATGGACCTGGGTTGTCGGCGTCCTGCTTCTGTTTGTCCTTCTCGGGTTCGGCCTAACGGGTTACCTCCTGCCCTGGGATCTAAAAGCCTATTTCGGCACGAAAGTAGCCACCGAGATTCCCGGGTCGCTGCCGGTCATCGGCCCGTATCTTCTCCAGATCGTCCGCGGCGGCATGGCTGTCGGTCCCTTCACGCTGACCCGCTTCTACTCTGCGCACGTCATTGTTTTGCCCGCATTGCTGGCTCTACTGTTGATAGTTCATCTTTATCTGGTGAGAAAGCACGGCATCACGGCGCCGTGGACTCGGACTGGCGAGGCGGGGCGATCCGAGCGTTCGTTCTTCCCTTTCCAGGCGCTCAAGGATTCGGTAGCGATCTTCGTCGCACTGATGGTTGTGCTTGTGGTGGCTGCGTTGATCGGGGCTCCCCTGGAGGCCAAGGCTGATCCGACCAATTCAACGTATGTGCCCCGCCCGGACTGGTACTTCCTGGGCCTTCAGCATTTGCTTCGCATCTTCCAAGGGAAGTGGCAGATATTGGGAACGGCGTTCATCCCCGGAGTGGCCGCGGTGTTGCTCCTCGCCTGGCCGTGGCTGGATCGCAATAACGAGCGTCGAGTTCGATCACGACCCGTCGCCCTAACGCTGGGGGCAGTTTGCGCAGCTATGGTGCTGGGTATGACTATCGCAGGCTACGCGGCTGTCCGGGATGAAGAGCGTCGGATGGCCGACTTGCGAGTAGTTCCGTCTTCATCCGCACAACAACCGGAGGAAAGCGCTCCGATAAGTTCTGCCGATTTGGTTCGCGATGGTGAACGGCTGTACGTCGCCATGAAGTGCGACTCGTGTCACGGGCCGGAGCGGGAAGAGAGCCTTCCAGGTCTCCCACCGGACTTGGGCTATGCCGGCAGCAAGCTGCGAGAGGGTTGGATGCGCACCTACCTCCTGGAGCCGCACCCGATTCGCTACCGATCCGATGGTGTACGACCGATGCTAAGGATGCCCGACTATCGCCTGTCGGATGTCGAAGCAGGAGCGCTGGCGGCATTCTTAACCACGCGGACGGATGTGGCTCGTTTTGCACCCGTTGTCGCCGAGCAAGGATCCTCGCCCGACCAGATAGCCGAGGGTAGGCGGCTGTTCTCGAATTATCAGTGCCTGGGATGTCATGTGCTCGAGTCGGAGGGTAGCCGCATCGGACCGGATCTGACTCATGTGGGCGCGCGGCTCACAGTCGGATACCTGGACATGTTTCTTCGCGAGCCAGAAGCGGTTATACCCGGCACCTCAATGAAGAACTTTGGACTCTGGGAGGAAGAGCGCGCCGCGCTGGTCGCGTTCCTCCAATCAAGGGAATGAAGAATCTCGCATACGGTACAGATTAGGCTAAGTAAGGAACGTTGGATGATGAGGTTGATTCTACTACCGAAGGTGTCAGGGGGGGCAAAGACCCCCGTTCTGCCAGGGCCGATATCTGAGAGCAACCAACATGCTAAATAGATTCGTTGCGAAACCACGCCCCGTATTGAAGCAGAGCTGCGTCGTCTTGTTGATCTTGATGATCGGGGGGTGCGCTGCACCTGCCCCCCCCCAGTCCGTTGCCGATGCCATGCGGTGGGACGCTGTACATGCTCCGTTGCCAACCGCGCGTGAGTATCAGATGGCGCACGATGCCGAACTCCCGGCGCTGGACGATTCGGCTGCTCTGGGGGACTACTTGGCCTATGCCGCATTCAACAATCCAGGTTTGGAAACGGCGTTCAATCTCTGGAAGGCGGCCCTCGAACGTGTGCTACAAGAGAAGACCCTGCCGGATCCTCGTTTCACCTATCGAAATTTCATACGCGAAGTCGAGACCCGTGTCGGCCCCCAGAAGCAGGCCTTTGGCCTCTCGCAGTTGTTTCCGTGGTTTGGCAAGCTTGAATTGCGGGGTAGTGTAGCAGCAGAGGCGGCAGAGGCGGCTCAGCAGCGTTACGAGAACCAAAAACTCAAGCTCTTCTTCGAAGTGAAGGATGCCTTCTACGAGTACTACTACCTCGGGCGGGCCATCGACGTCGTCCAAGAGAACTTTGAATTGGTAGAGTACCTTGAGAGCATCGCCCGGGCACGATACAAGACCGCATCAACGGGCCACCCTGACGTTATTCGCGCCCAGGTTGAGATGGGCAAACTTGAAGATCAACTCAACTCGCTTCGCGACCTACTTGTGCCTGTGATCGCCAGACTCAACGCGGTTCTGAACCGCCCAACGAATGCCGAGCTGCCTCTCCCTCAATCGATTCCGGCTGAGCACTTGAATATCACGGATGAAGCGCTGTTCGAACAACTTGCCCAGGACAACCCCATACTCAAGGCCCTCGACCACGAAATCGAGCGGGCGCGGCACGCCGTTGCTCTGGCGAAGAAGAACTACTATCCCGACTTCACGCTGGGTGTGGATTACACCGACGTTGGTTCCTCGAGGCGATCCAGTCCCCAGGGTCTTGGAAATCCCGGCGCTTTGAGAAGTGCAACCCGCGTCGCTGAAGGCATGGGGGACTTGGTCGATGCTTATGCGCTTGGCAAGAGCTTCCGCCCCGGCAATCGGCCTAGTGACAGCGGGCAGGACGTCTGGATGGTATCGCTATCGATGAACATTCCAATCTGGCGTGGCAAGTACGCAGCCGGCGAGCGCGAGGCTCGCGCACGATATTTGGCGGCAGTAAGCGCTCGTGCCCAAGAAGAGAACACTCTGACAGCTACAACACAGCGCACGCTCTTTGAGCATCGCGACGCTGGGCGCAAGATCTCGTTGTACGGCGATGTGCTCATCCCTAAGGCGAAGGAATCAATCGCCTCCACGGAAACGGCCTTTCGCGCGGGTTCGGCAACTTTTCTAGATCTCGTGGACGCGGAACGCTCGCTCTTGGAGTTCGAATTGTCATTCGAGCGTGCCCTGGCCAATCGAGCCCAACGGCTGGCTGAGCTGGAAATGCTCGTAGGGCGCGCTCTGTCGCGCGAGAGTGGGGACACGCGTGACACAACTGAACCGCAGAACTCTCCGGTCGATGGAAGTTCCCGTGACGCACCAGGACAAGATCAACCGGAAGAAGGAGCTAATAAACCATGAAGCCCGCCGCCATCAAAGTGCTGACGGTTCTCTCGAAGACGCCGATAGTGGTTCTCTTGATTATCGTTTTCGTACTCGGTTACTCGTTCAAGGGCGTAGTCAGTACGGCACCATCTACTACAACCACGGCCTCATCTGAGCAGGCCTCCGACGAATCTTCGGAGGAAGTCTGGACCTGCTCGATGCATCCGCAAATCAAGCTGCCAGAGCCGGGTCAATGCCCTCTGTGTGGTATGGACTTGATCCTAGCTGAAGGGGCCTCCCCCAAGGCTGCCAAGAAGAAACGAGCTCCCAAGTACGCTTGCGCCATGTTTTGCGTTCCGCCGCTGCCCATGCCCGGAGATTGCCCGATTTGTGGAATGGAGATGGTAGAGATCGAGGACTCCGGCGGTGATGAGGGCGCCCCTCGCACGCTCACGCTATCCCCGATGGCGCAGAAGCTGGCCGCAATCGAGACGGTTCCTGTGGAGCGCAAGACCGTGTCGGCGGAGATTCGTATGGTGGGCAAGATCGACTTCGACGAAACCCGCTTGGGCTACATTACGGCCTGGGTGCCGGGGCGCCTTGATCGGCTGTATGTGGACTACACCGGAGTTCCCGTCAAAAAAGGCGACCACCTAGTCTACCTGTATAGCCCGGAACTATCGACGGCCCAGACTGAGTTGCTCGAAGCGTTGCAGCGAGTCGAATCGGGAAAGAACGGTGTGGGGTCCATCTTAGACGAAAGAGCCAAGGCGTGGATCGAGGATATTCGGGACAAGTTCCGCCTCTGGGGTATGACCGATGAACAAATCGTCGCAATCGAGGAACGGGGGACAGCCTCGGACTACATGACCATCTATGCACCCATGGGTGGCATCGTCATCGAGAAAAGCCTCCTCGAAGGAGCCTATGTGGAGACCGGCTCGCGTATCTACACGATTGCCGATCTCTCGCACCTTTGGGTCAAACTCGACGCCTACGAATCCGACTTGGCTTGGCTGCGCTACGGCCAACAAGTGGAGTTTGAAGTCGAGGCATATCCAGGAGAGATCTTCACGGGGATGGTTGTATTCATCGCGCCTGTACTTGATGCCAAGACCAGGACGATCAAAGTACGCGTCAACGTGGGGAATCCAGATGGGCGACTTAAACCGGGGATGTTCGTGCGGGCGGTGGCTCGCTCGAAAATTGCCTCCGGCGGGCGCGTGGTGGATGCGGAACTGGCCGGTAAGTGGATGTGTCCGATGCACCCGGAGGTCATCGAGGAAGAGCCGGGCGACTGCGATCGGTGCGGCATGCCCCTGGAAACCACGGAATCGCTCGGGTTCGTTTCGATAGAGGCTGGTTCTGCGGAGGCGCCTCTGGTCATCCCCGCATCGGGCCCTCTGATTACGGGCAAGAGAGCGGTGGTGTATGTCGAGGATCCAGATGAACCGGGAACCTATCAAGGTCGAGAGATTCAGCTCGGCCCAAGAGTAGGTAACCGATACATTGTGTTTGGCGGCCTGACCGAGGGAGAACAAGTCGTCGTACATGGGAACTTCAAGATCGATAGCGCCGTGCAGATTATGGCAAAGCCCAGCATGATGAGCCCCGAAAATGAAGAGGCCTCACCTTCTGACGGTCACGGAGAAGAGCATCACCAGGCCGGCGACGCAAGCAGCGACGCAGTGCCACCGCCGCGGCAAGACCTCGACAAGCCGGGCGGGCTGAAACTAAACATACCGCCGGCATTTGCGAGCGAGTTTGGCCCTGTGCTCACCGCCTATTTGAAAACCCAAGATGCACTAAGTCACGACCAACACAAAGAAGCGCAGGAGTCAGCCAACGGGATGGTCACAGCACTTGCGGCTGTGGATATGAGTCTATTGACCGGACAAGCACACATGGCGTGGATGAAAGAGGCAGACGGCATGGCCAAGGCAGCAGGCAATATCGCCGGCTCTGCGGACATAGAAGCGGCACGGGCGGCCTTCGCGCCTCTCTCAGAAGCCATGATTGTGGCCGTCAAATGCTACGGAACCCCAACAGAAACAGTCCATCGATTCCACTGTCCCATGGCATTTGATGATCGCGGTGGGGATTGGCTCCAGCTCAAGGACAAGACAGAGAATCCCTATTTTGGCTCGGCCATGTTTCGCTGCGGCGTGAAGAAGGAAACGATCGAGCAGCGTAGCGCGGAAGGTGAGACCAATGACCGAGACTAGTCCCCAGGAGCGGCCGCCATCGCCGCCCAGCGTCATCGACAAGACCATTCGGTTTTGCATCGAGAACAAGCTGGTTGTGTTTCTCTTCATGATGTTCACCATCGGCTGGGGATTGATGTCGGCGCCGTTCGATTGGGATCTGGGCGGCTTGCCCCGCGACCCCATGCCGGTCGATGCCATTCCCGACATCGGCGAGAACCAGCAGATCGTCTTTACCGAGTGGATTGGTAGATCGCCGCAGGACGTGGAGGATCAGATCGGGTACCCGCTGACGGTGTCGCTGCTGGGAATCCCCGGCGTCAAGACCATCCGCAGTTATTCCCTCTTCGGATTCTCGTTGGTTTATATCATCTTCGAGGAAGACGTTGAATTCTATTGGTCTCGCTCCCGCGTGCTGGAGAAAATGGCAAGCCTGCCGGCAGGCACGCTCCCTGAAGAAGTGCAACCGGCATTGGGGCCCGATGCCACGTCATTGGGACAGATCTACTGGTACACGTTGGAAGGACAGGACAAGGACGGCAACCCGACGGGCGGATGGGGACTCGACGAACTCCGGACGATTCAGGATTGGTATGTCCGGTATGCGCTTCTGTCAGCCGGCGGCGTTTCCGAGGTTGCTGCCATTGGCGGTTATGTTCAAGAATACCAAATCGACGTGGACCCGGACGCGATGCGTGCCTACGGCGTATCACTCGAAGAAGTATTCATGGCCGTCCAAATGTCCAACGTGGATGTTGGCGCTCGAACCATCGAAGTCAATCGCGTTGAATACATCATTCGCGGGTTGGGCTTTGTGGAGGAAGTCGGCGACATCGAAGAGGCGGTCGTCAAAGTCAACGACAACGTGCCCATCTATGTACGCAATATCGCCAAAGTAACGCTCGGGCCTGGGTTGAGGCGCGGTGCCTTGGACAAAGCCGGGGCAGAGGCCTGCGGTGGAGTCGTCGTCGCTCGCTACGGCGAAAACCCGCTGGCGGCGATTAAGAACGTCAAGGCGATGATCGAGGAGATTTCTCCTGGATTACCTCAAAAGATATTGCCCGACGGAACCGTCAGCCAGGTCAAAATCGTACCGTTCTACGACCGATCCGGATTGATCTATGAGACGTTGGGCACACTTAGCGACGCGCTCCTGCAACAGATCCTTGTGACCATCATCGTTGTGGTTGTTATGGTGCGCCATTTGCGCAGCTCGATCCTCATCTCGGGCCTGTTGCCGTTGGCGGTATTGATGTGCTTCATAGCGATGCGGGCTACAGGCGTGGATGCCAACATCGTGGCACTCTCGGGCATTGCGATTGCTATTGGCACAATCGTGGATATGGGCATTATCGTCTGCGAAAACATTCTCAAAAACCTGGACGAGGCCGACCCCGAAGCCAACCGATTAGAGGTCATCTATTCCGCTTCGAGCGAGGTGGGCAGTGCGATTCTTACGGCTGTCTCAACCACTATTGTCAGCTTCCTTCCGGTATTCACCATGGAAGCGGCTGAGGGGAAGCTCTTTAGGCCTCTCGCTTTTACCAAGACATACGCGCTAGTCGCATCGGTCATCGTTGCGTTGACCATCATTCCTCCGGCTGCGCACCTCCTGTTTACACAACAACGCAAGGGGCGGCGGGGTCTTACTTGGCTGTTTTATCCAATCCTCGCCATCGTTGGTGTTGGACTTGCCGTTGGTCCCGGTTGGTTGTGGCCTGGCGGGTTGCTTGTGCTTATTGGGTTGTATGGTTCTTTTGAACCCAAATTGCCTCAAGTTCTTCGCAAGCTAGGCCCGCACCTAGCCAACGCAGTAGTGATTGGCGCCGTGCTACTTCTGCTCACCCAGTCATGGTTGCCGATCGGTCCAGAGAAGGGTCTTTGGCGAAACGCTATCCTTGTGGGCGGAACTATCGGTGCATTGCTGCTGGTGTTTCAACTGTTCCAAGCAGCGTACCCCTATGTGCTGAAGTGGGCGCTGGATCACAAGACTACGTTTCTTATCCTCCCTGTGATGATCGTCATAGCCGGCGGCATGGTTTGGCGCGGTTTTGACGACTTGTTCGCGTGGATGCCGCAAGAAGCGCAGAAGTCGAAACCGGCCGAGTATCTTGCGGAGACGTTCCCTGGTCTTGGCAAGGAGTTTATGCCACCGCTTGACGAGGGTTCATTCCTCTACATGCCCGTTACCATGCCGCACGCATCTATCGGCGAAGTGATCGACGTTCTGCAAAAACAGGACATTGCCTTCAACCAAGTCCCGGAAATATCGCTGGCGGTGGGCAAGCTCGGGCGGGTCGAAAGTCCGCTGGATCCCGCGCCGTTATCCATGATAGAAACGGTGATCAACTATCACCCCAAATACTATACGGACAAGGCGGGCCACCGGCTGGCGTTTCGTTACGATGAAACCGAGAAGGACTTGTTTCGCGACAAGGATGGCGAACCCATCCCGGCGAATGACGGTGAGCCATACTATGTACAGGGCAAATTCGCGCGGGATGAACAGGGTAAGTTGATCGAGGAGGCCGACGGGATGCCGTTTAGGCTTTGGCGGCTGGCGCTTGACCCCGAAATCAACCCCGGTCGCGAAGCATGGCCGGGGGTGAACAAGCCCAACGATATTTGGGATTTGATCGTGCAGGCGGGTAAACTTACGGGCACTACCTCAGCGCCAAAACTGCAGCCGATCGCCGCCCGAATCGTCATGCTGCAGAGCGGAATGCGCGCACCGATGGGTGTCAAGATCAAAGGGCCGAGCCTTGAGGTACTCGATGGTGTCTGCCTGGATATCGAGCGATTTCTCAAGGAAGTTCCTTCCGTCCAGCCCGCGGCGGTTGTCGCCGACCGAATCATCGGCAAGCCCTACCTTGAGATTGACATCGACCGAAAAGCCATTGCTCGCTATGGGATCAAACTGCGCCAAGTGCAGGATGTGATAGAGGTGGCGATCGGAGGCAGGCGCATCACAACCACCGTCGAGGGACGAGAACGGTTCCCGGTGCGCGTGCGCTATCTGCGAGAATTGCGTGACAGCATCGAATCGCTGGACAGGATTCTCGTCCCGGCGCCGGATGGCGCGCAGATTCCCCTGATCCAACTGGCGACGGTTGAATATGTTCGCGGTCCCCAGGTCATCAAGAGCGAAGACACATTTCTAGTCGGGTATGTCCTCTTCGACATGCTACCGGGCTACGCCGAAGTTGACGTCGTCGAACAGGCCGACGCCTACCTGAAGGAAAAGATCGCTTCGGGTGAACTCAATATGCCGGCCGGTGTCAGCTTCACCTTTGCGGGCACCTATGAGAATCAGGTGCGGTCAGAGAAGAAACTCATGGTGGTACTTCCCCTGGCGCTGTTTATCATTTTTATGATTCTCTATCTGCAGTTCAAATCTGTGGTTACGACCAGCTTGGTCTTCACGGGCATCCTGGTCGCATGGTCCGGCGGGTTCCTGATGATCTGGTTCTACTCCCAGCCATGGTTCCTGGACTGGGATGTGTTCGGAACAAGCCTGCGGGAGCTGTTTCAGGCTCATCCCATCAACCTGAGCGTAGCCATCTGGGTAGGGTTCCTGGCACTCTTCGGCATCGCGTCGGACGATGGAGTTGTCATGGCGACATACCTGAAAGACTCCTTTGCCAGTCGAGCACCTGCGACTATTGCCGAAATTCGAGAGGCAACCTTGAAGGCCGGCCAACGCCGGATTAGGCCTTGCCTCATGACAACTGCGACGACGATTTTGGCGCTGCTGCCTGTTCTTACCTCGAGCGGGCGTGGATCAGACATCATGGTGCCAATGGCTATTCCGTCGTTTGGCGGCATGACGATAGAAATCATCACGATGCTGGTGGTTCCGGTGCTGTTCTGTACGTATCAGGAGCTTCGTTACAAGGCGAAACAACGCGGAATCGGAGTGTAGATTCAAACATACGCCAAGCGGTATGGGGCGATGCCCGCCCCCAATCCTGGGCCTTAGCCCGTGACCGGGATGTGCGCAGTCTGCGGGAACTGCGCAAAGAGACCCGCCGCCTCCCAGAGATCTGGCTCGAGTGCCTCATGGCGGCCTGCATGGGTGGTGCCGATGGCCTTGAGGTGGAGTTCGCTGACCGACACGATCCCATCCCAAGAAAAAGATAGCAAACAAGTATCGTCTGGAAGAAACCAGGCGACCCCTGCATCAAAGAAGTAAAGCGGTCAAGCCGAGCGTGGCTACCTCGAACGGCGGGGGAGCCAGTCGGCTTGGCCATAGGATCTGGCAACAGCCATGGCAGCCTCTGTCACGGAAGATCAAGGATTTGCTGCGGTTTGTGCGCGTCTTCGTCGAAGACTGCTGCCTCTTGGTCAGGTTCTCAATTTCGAGAAATGAGTAATCGGCTGGCACGCAGATAGGTGCTGGATCACGAGATCCTTGGCGGCTTCCTCAGGGCAATAGGCAACACTTCGGCCGGGCGGGTTGGATGCTTGTCCGTCCCGATGTCGCTGACGAAGGAGTGGATTTGGGATGGCTAATGTCATAAGGCGGCGCGGCGCCAGCCCTTCACCCTCAGATCGCAGGAACGAGGGCACGCGGAAGAATTCTAAGGACGGCTCAGGCAGTGGATGGCGTGTTTTCTTCCTAACCGGGGACTTCGCATTTCTGGTATGCGTCGGTGTTGCGGCTACGGTTGCTGCGCACATGGTCCACGCGCTCGAATGGGCCTTCGTCCCCACATGCCTACTCAGTATGGGTGCAGCCATGGCCGCACAAATCGTGCTGTCTGTGATGGCCTCTCCAATCCTTGGCTCCATCGAGAGCATGGTCCCTTCCATGATTGTCGCCATGGCGAGCCCTATGGCCATCTGTGCATTTCACCTGGCTGGCCAAGAGCCTAGCCGATCCATGGCCATTGTGGTCGGCGGTGTCGTCGCCATGGGTATGTTCGTGTTCGTTCAGATCTACGGTCGGTCGTGCGTCAGTTCCTTGCGGAAAGAGAGAGCCAAAGTGACATGACTACGGTTTGGGATTTGCGCGCCAGGTTTTACGACGTGTGCGAGGGTTCGGATCTGCGGCGCGGGCCGTCCAAGAAGGCGCTCCTCCGTGACATGCGGGGACGCATCCTATTCGTCGGTGTTGGTACCGGTCTGGACATACTTCACTTTCCGCCAGGCCGGACAATCGTCGGCATTGACATCAGCGAAGCGATGCTCCTCAAGGCCCGCCATCGCGCCAGCGCGTATCCGGGTCGCATGGTCCTTCTGCGGGCTGATGCCCAGAAACTCAAGTTTCCAGACGCAAGCTTCGACACTGTGGCGACCTCGTGCACGATGTGCTCGGTGCCGGACCCGGCCCGCGCCTTTGACGAGTTTTACCGTGTACTGCGGCCCGGCGGACGCCTGCTGATGTTTGAGCACGTTCGCAGCCACAACCGCTTACTCGGTCTCGCTCTCGACATGATGACCCTCTGGACGCGCTGGGGCGGCACGGAAATGAACCGTGACACACTCTCAAGCGTGAGGACAGCAGGGTTTCGAATTACGAGTTGCACGAGCGTGTTCCTCGACATCATCCTTTCAATTCGGGCAACCAAGGGCCTTGGTGCTCAAGGAGAGATCCAGGCCAGTGCACCGGCGCCGATCGGCACCCCAACGCCCCAGCCATGACTTTCAGGATCCGGGGCCGTCACCCGGAACTTCGGTGACGGCCCGCCGAGCATTTGGGTCCGGAGTAGCAGCCCACGCTGTTGGTCTGCTGAATCGCCTATAGCCGGTCTAGAACAATGAACCCCACGACCCAATCTTCTTCTGCAAGGCAATCTCCACCAGGGGTTTGGCGAAGCGTCCAGAACGCCACCGTATTGGCTGACGCACTAACGTCAGAGGCCATGACATATCCCGAGTGGGATTCGTCTTCAGGATCTTCAAACAGGCTGAACTCACCGCCAACGCTCATCTGAAGGTAGTCGATGTCTTCGTCGACAGCTCCTTCCCCTGAGATGAACCACTGCTCGCCGTCCGGGGTGATGGCCATCTTGGATCCGTAACCAATTTTGCCCTGCTCGCGACCATCTAGGCAGTCGCTTCTGGTGACCTCTATTGTACCTAGCTGATCCGCCAGGGTTAACGAGGCAGGAGCAATGGTCGTGCCGATTGCACTTCGGGTCACTGTAGCCCCCGAAAAAATCTGATCGACAGATTCGCTTGAGGGGAAATACAAAAAGCTCTGGCCGTTCATAGCCACCGGTAACGTCATGGAGAATTCGGCATCGGCGGTGAGGTTGGTGACAGTTCCTTCCACCGTGTTTAACAAGGATGTCGTCCCTTCGGAGCTCGCCCGGTAGAGGATATACGGCCCATCGAATTGCATTTGGGCGGGATTCTGGGCATGGAAATCCCCGAGAGGGCTGCCGAGGTTGAAGGTAAATACCAAAGGACCAGTCGCCGGGTCATCGATGTCGAACACATAGATGGAATTGCCCCAATACGCAGCTACTTGGCGCGAGTCTGCGTTGACTGCCACCTGAACTGGAGAACCAGGTTCTTCCGGATTCGGGAAGCTCGTTATTTCGGCGGTGGCTCCGCTCACATCAATGACCTTGATCGCGTTTCCATCATCGACCTCGAACATGTCTGTGAGCACCGCAATGAACTGCCCATCGGATGTCATGTGCCCAGCCTGGTAGGGCGCTGTCGGCAGGGGGGCCAGTGTGATTTCGCCGGCCGAAAGATCAACCGGGCTTACCGACGGCGTTGTTGTATCGTAAATCGCTACCGTGTTGTTGCTGCGAACCAGGGCGACCTTTTTCCCGACGACGATCCAGTTTCCAACGCCATAAAGAGTCGTGCCGCCTGGGATTTCACTGGCTGAGTTTGTCATGCTGTCGGATTGCGTGGGGACGATGAACGCAAGCATGTCGGTCGATGTTTCGGATGTTTCAAAGACCACCAAGTCATCACCCGCCTGGATGCGCACCAATGCCCCGGATATCAGCCCCGCACTGATCTGGGTCTTGATCAAGGCTTGGTCTTCCGTAGGGCCATCACCATCTCCTTCACCCTCGCCCTGATCATCACTTTGCCCCTGATCATCACCTTGGCCATCACCATCGCCGCTGTCTCCATCGCCGGCACCGCTTTCGCAAGTATTGGCAGATGAATTGCAGACCAAGTTTCCGTTGCACGTGCCGTCGTCCAGGCAAGGGCCGTTGGCGCTGCCAGCCGCAGGGCCTCCTCCGCCGCCGCCACCTCCTCCGGCTGCGCAACTCATCCCACTAACGATAAACAAACCGAGCGCAACAAGTGTGACAATACTGCATGCAGTCCTCATCGAATCGTCCTCCAGGTTGTCCATCAAGTTGATATGAGTCCGCCAATGCCTTGATGAGACGCCACATCGGGCTGCGGCGAACTCCCCTAGTGCCCCCAGCGGGTTGCATGGCAACTCCACAGCAGCCGAGCACGTACATCAGATCAAACCCGAAGTTAGAATCGGCAGTCCACATACTGCCGGCAAGCCCACTCCTGTCTGATCACGCCAGAATGAGGCTGCACAGGGTACACGGCCCTTCAAAGAGGATCAATGGATGTAAATGTCCTATATCCTGCTTGATCCGTCGAGTGGCCTCTGTCCAACTGCGGCACGAACGCCAGGTGGGTCGGGCACGGCGGAGGTCGCTCTGCCCAGGTGTCGCGCTTGATGGCCAGCACCGTCAAGCACCAGGGCTAAGGGTCAGCGTTTCTCGCAATACGCAGGGCCTGCACGAGGCAATCAATTGGGCCGTAAACCCTGAATCGAGCGAAGTTGGCGAAGACTCTTCCTCTGGCTGAATCGGGGCTTCCGATGTTCTGCCAGAGCGAGGCCGTCAGGCGTACTCTTCATGGGTTGGAATGGATTGTGCGCACCAGCGAACATCCTTGTGTGCGCTTGCTCGATGACAGAGAGTGCCGGGTCGAAGGTCATTCGTTGACGATCATTCCCATTTATTGGATTGACCATGAGATTCAGAACCGTCGGAGGTTGGAAGACTGGCCCAACTGGTGTGCGTACAGGAGTCGACGATCAGGGAGATCGCTCTTGAAACCTCCTCAATGCGATCCGGAGATCGCAATGGCCGAAGCCGTTTCCATGTCCCTGGATTGCATCGGAAGCGCGCCGATAGATACCGTTCCCCGTGCCATCGAGGAACATATCGATTAGGCGGCGGTAACACTCTCGGCGGCTGGGAGCTGTTACCCGTCACGCGAGTAGCAACGCCCCCCCCTTGCATACTGTCTCAGTACCTGAGCTTATTTGCCATCGGATGGATACGACGCCGCCTCATCGGTTGGTGCTCGGCATGGATTTCGCCAAACAGTTGGCGACGAAGCTAGTAGCCACTCCTCCTCTTTTATGGCAACGTGTTTGCCTCTTGAGTTTGGCAACTGCCCAGCGGGGTGCGTGGGTACAACCCCGCTGGTGGATAGCGGAAGCAACGGCCAATCCTGTATCGCCCATTTGATGTAAGTCACGCCGAACGCATGATTTAGCCTACATGCCCTGCGATCATTCAATTCCCATACTTCAGCGAGCACTCGCTTCCAAAACGTGTCCCAATGGCAAATCCTCATTTGAACTCACGCTCCCCCTCCAGGCACAACGGTTCACAGCAACTAGAGCCATGCACTCGCAGGAAGTCGAGCTAGCCTAATTTGCCAAACGACCGGCCCAAATGAGACTTATGTCCCATCGAGAGTTTTCATCTTCTTGACGATACTCCATGTGTCTGCAGGTCTTTTTGTCCGCCCGCGTGCCAACACCCAGACGGATCACTCAGGAATGGGCCGTCGCACACTGCAGACCACGAGGCTACGCATGCTCGAATCTGGTAGCGGCTCCCTATCCCAATCTGAGATCCTCAGCCACTTCCGCCGGCGTGTGGGCCATGGGCGCGGACAGCATCTCCACGACGTCGCCCACGACTTGATCGGCAAGATTCTGTTGCGGTACGATTCTAGGGACACAGAATCACTCATTTCCTTCTGCGCAAACGCTGACAATCTCCGCCCCTGGCTTCGCAGCGAGGCTGATCGGATCGTCTTCGCGGCTGGGCTGGTCGAGGGCTTACGGGAGATCTCGCTCCTTGGACGCTGAGCACAGACTGCCGGGCGCCCCCAATTCCGCATGGCAGCGGAATTGCTAGGGAATCCGAAGATGAAACATGAGCCTCACCATCTGCGTGAAGCGGGCGAGCCCAAGTTCCAGCTATCCAAGGGAAACGGCCGAGGGCTGGCTGTGTTTGATCGCCGGCAAGGCCAGGGCGCCTTTTTCAGGCAGGTCTCCGTTTTCGGCGCCGCCGGGGCTATCGCCATCGCTATAGGCGGACTGCTGGGCTACCTTCCAGGCCTGCAATTCCTCGGCCGTATCCACCCCGGTTTCATTCCCATGGCGCCAAGCACGGCTGTTGCGTTCATCCTGCTCGGAGGCACATTGCTTGGCCTGACCCTTAGGGATTGGTCACAGCTGGTTCTGGTACTCTTCGGTGCTCTGGCCGCTCTTGCGGCCCTCTTCGGCGCACTTGAGGTCGCCGGACATTTCAGCGGAAGTGATCTCAGTATCGAGGACGCACTCGTACCCGACGCTGGCTACCTCGGGGCAATCCCGATTTCCCGCATGCCTCCGTCCACTGGGGCGGCCTTTTTCATCGCAGGGATCGCCACACTTGTCCTCGTGGTGCAAAGAGCGATCCATAGCCCGCGACCACATCTCGAACGCTGGGCAGGCTGCCTCGGAGGCGTAGTTCTTGCAACCAGTATCGTATTCTGCTTGGCGTACCTCTATGGATCCCCCCTGCTGTATGGACGGGGCGCCACCGTTCCCATGGCGTTAACCACTGCGTTCGGCTTCCTGATGCTGGGGGCGGCTACCATCGGTGCTTCGGGCGGCAACCCAAGATTGGTGAGGCTAGCGGCCGGCTCCTCGACGAGTAGTTACCTTCTCAGGATCTTCCTCCCCTTAACCACATTGTCGACGTTGCTGGGCGGCTTCGCAGCCCTCCGGGTGGACACAGTCTCTGGCGTGAGCTCCGTGCTCGTGGCGGCCGCGACTGCAGTTCTTGTGGCTTCGATTACGGGCCTCATCACGGTCTGGAGTGCCAGGCACGTCGCTTGTGCAATAGATCAAGCCGAAGAAAAACTGCATAGATATGAACACATCGTTTCTAGCACGACCGACATGCTGGCGCTCCTAGACAAGAACTTCATCTACCTTGCAGCCAACGCGGCGTATCTCCAGGCATTCGCCAAAACAGCGGATGAAATGATCGGCAAGACCGCGGCACAAGTGTTCGGCGAAGAGTTCTTCGACAAGGCGATAAGATCGAGGGCTGAGCGTTGCCTAGCCGGTGAGCACATTCGTTACCAGGACTAGTTTGAGTTCCCGGTCGCCGGGCGGCAGTACATGGATGTCATCTACTCCCCATACCGTGCGCCCGATACCGGGTCTTGTGGATTCGTGGTCACCGCCCGAGACATCACCGAGCACATGCGGGCTGAGGAGGCGTTGTGGGAAAGCGAGGGGCGGGCCAAAGCTGTCCTTGAGACCGCAGTTGACGGAATCATCACGATCAATGAACGCGGCATGGTTGAATCGTTCAACGTGGCTGCCGAGCGAATGTTTGGCTACACCGCCGATGAAGTCGTCGGCCACACCGTCACCGACCTCATGCCCTTGCCCTACCGGGCAGAACACGACACCTACATTAAGAACTACCTGGAAACCGGACAGCGCAAGATCATCGGCATCCGGCGTGAAGTCATCGGGCAACGCAAGAACGGGGCTACGTTTCCCATCGATCTGTCGGTTAGTGAAATCATGATCGCGAATCGACATCTATTCACCGGGGTCGCACGGGACATCACCGAGCGCAAACGGCTGGAGGACGAGCTGAAGCAACGGACGCACGATCTTGGCGAGCGGTTCAAGGAGCTTAATTGCCTCTACGTCATCTCCAAACTCGCCGAGCAGCGCGACATCACTACGGAGGAAATCCTTGAGGGAACCGTCGATGTCATTCCTTCAAGCTGGCAGTACCCGAGCGTTACCAAGGCGCGGGTCACTCTGGGGGGCCGCGTATACAGCACGGCCGACTTCCGGGAGAGTCAGTGGCGACAGGCATCTGAAATCGTCGTGCAGGGCGAACCAATCGGCCGTGTCGAGGTGTTCTACCTAACCGAGCAACCTACTAGTGACGAGGGGCCGTTCTTGAAGGAAGAGCGCAGCCTGATCGACGCGATTGCCGAGCGGCTGGGAAGGACCATAGAGCGAGCCCGTCTGGGAAAAGAACGAGCGACTCTCAAGGAGCAGCTACACCAGGCCCAGAAAATGGAGGCCATTGCCCAACTGGCGGGCGGAGTAGCCCACGATTTCAACAACCTCCTGACGGTGATCGGCGGCTATGTAAGCAAAGCCAAGAAAGCATTGCCGGACGATCATAAGGCGGTCGAGTCGCTGCGTCGCGTCCAAGAGGCCGCCGACCAGGCAGCCGGGGTTACCAGATCGCTACTGACCTTCAGCCATAAGATGGAGACCAAGAAGGAACCGATCGAGTTGCAGGCCTCCCTCGACACGGCTCTTCGTCTGCTTCGTCAAGTGTTGACGGCCGGCATTGAGGTGCTATCGGACGCAGCAGACGAGCAGGTGTGGGTTCGAGCCGACGGAACTCAATTACAGCAGATTATTATGAATCTGGCCATCAATGCTCGCGACGCCATGCCTAACGGTGGAACGTTGAGAATCTCGGTCTCCCAGTCTGCCAGGCCTCCGATCAAGCCAGCCACCCTCGACGAGCCAGCTAGGCTGGTCGCTGTACTTGTGGTGAGCGACACGGGTACGGGGATGGAACCAGACGTGCGCGATCGTATCTTCGAGCCATTCTTTACCACCAAGCCAAGAGGACAGGGCACCGGGCTTGGGTTGGCGATCATCCACAGCATCGTCGAGGATCATGACGGGAGTATCAGCGTCGAATCCAAAGCTGGCCAGGGGACCACCTTTACTGTGGAGTTGCCCCTTCTCGACCTTGACACATTGTGGGATACCCCAAGAGAAGTGATTCCGCCGAAACGAGGGCGCGGCGAGGTGGTTCTGCTGGCTGAGGATAACCGACATGTGCGCGGCATCCTGGCTTCATCGCTGGAATCACTGGGCTACGAAGTTGTCCAGGCTACCGACGGCTCATCGCTCATGGACTGTTTCGAACTTAACCGCGACCGCGTCGAGTTACTGGTTATGGATGTCGATCTTCCTAAACGCGGTGGGCTTGAATGCTTGCGTGATATCCGCTCCAGCGGCGGCTGCGTTCCGGCCATCATTATCACTGGAAGCGTGGGCCCAGGTTTGGAGCAGCGGATCGACGATGAAGCGATTCTACTGCGCAAGCCGTTCCAGATCGCCGATTTCACGGCACTTGCTGGCACCGTTCTGGGCGAGCGTCAGCGGGAGAAGCAAACGTGAAGAAGCCCACATCTCTTCTTCTGGCAGATGACCACGCCTTGATGCGAGATATGCTCGCCGATCGCCTGGCCAATGAGCCGGACATGCAGGTCGTAGGATCCGTCACGGATGCCGACGAAGCGGTGGCCGAAGCGGTCCGGCAGAGGCCCGACGTCATCTTGATGGACATCGATATGCCGGGCCTTTCCTGTTTTGATGCTGCCCGGACGATAGAGAGGCTGTGCCCCGGGACGTGCATCATTTTTCTCAGTGCGTTTTTTAACGACCGCTATATCGAGCAAGCGCTTGCGGTCGAAGCCACGGGGTATCTGACCAAGGCTGAACCGCCTGAATCAGTGGTCGCTGCAATTCGCGCCGCTGCGGCTGGCAAGAGCTACTTCTCGCCCCAGGTGCAATCGCGCATCGTAGTCGATGCCGAAGGCACCAGGCTGGCGCAACCGAGGCATTCCCGCGCGTCTGTGCTGACTGACCGAGAGCTGGAGGTCTTGCGCTACCTCGCCCGCGGGATGTCGAAGAAGCAAATCGCTCAGA
>JAJDDP010000027.1 GCA_029260235.1 Phycisphaerae bacterium
CAGCTAAGCCGATTGAAATCCGGATAGACGTCTGGGGCTATCCCCGGCAGCATGCCCACGAATTCGGTGATGGCTGTTGACGCTGCCGCTGCATCCTGAGCTTGCCAATTTACGGCGATGGCTGACCAGGCCGAGGTTAGCTTCTCTTGCTGCTCGGCCGCCAGACCTTCGAGGAGTTGCGGGGCCATCTCGGCATGGGCTTGATCTTGCGGAGCCCCGGCTGCATTGACTAACCGATACACTGAATGCCATTCATCCTCAGCGCCGGTACTGGAAGTTGGAATGATGCGCAAGGCGAAACTCAAGTTGTCAGATTTAGCCCAGTTCAATGCGCCGTAGATTGCATTGGTCGGCTTGGCTGTGGTGATCAGGTTTTTCCGCATCTCTTCAAGCAGATCAAGCACCCTCGGATGGCTGATCAATCGCAGCGAGGTGAGTCCGGTCTCCATGAAGCTGTCCAGACGAGCTTGCGCCACATCCGGGGCTTCTTGCAAGGCCTTGATGATCCGCTCGCGAATGGGCTTTTTCTTGACGTAGATGATGTCCTTGTCGAAGTTGGCCTGCGGACGGAATATCAAATCCAGGTAAGTGAACGTGTTTTCCTGGCCATCGATGGACTTGGCTCCGGTAACCATTCGCAGCGTGCCACGGGCGAAGGACTCGAACGATTTGATTCGCCCAGAATCCTGCACAGCCATCATCGATAGTGGCCCAAGATCGACTGTGCGGGCAAAGTCAGATCTCCGGTCTTCGTCTGAGCCTCCGCCACAGCCGTTCAAGCCTAGCGTCACCAGCAGTAGCAGCCGCGAGTATCGTTGCATTATGGTTGATCCTTTGTTTATGCTCGCGCTTTCGAAACGTAGCGAGTTCATCCTTCGTGCTTGGCCACCCAATCTAGTGCCACCTATTGTCATCGTCATCCACCTACCGGCGCCTCTTCCAGCGCGTTTGATGCCACCAGTTCATTGTCCATCGCCCTACGCCGATCACCTCGCAAAGCCGCAGCTTCGAGGCGGCGACGCTTCACGGTAGGCTTGACGTAGAATGCGTAAATCATGCCCGCCACCGATACGCAGCAGCCAAACAGTTGAATGTAGACGCCGTTGCGATTACCTACACCAGCCCCGGTATAGTTCATGCCCGCGATGCCGCGCTGGGGCGGATCCCAGGTCGATTGAAAGAACCAAAATCCCTGATTGGTGGCGGGCATATTGGAGCTCATTTGCTCGGGTTCTGCCCAGCCCCCTTGGCCATCCGCGAAGCGCAACTGGCTAATGTAGTCCCGCACATTCGAGTTGGTGCCAATGAGGCCTCCCTGGAAGGTCAGCAGCTCGAAGTCCTCCAGCGTGACTGGGGAAGGAAGTTCCTGGCGCCGCCGTGAAAAGAGGATCTCGACGCTCTTTCCATCCGGAAGCCGCAAGATGTCGGGATCGTATCCAATGCGGCCTGGATATCGATACTGGCTGTTGGGCATGGCGTATTGATGGAAGGGCATCCACATGGACTTGGACCATGAACCCTTTGACATTTCGATTTGGATCATGCTGAATTGTTCGCCAGCGGCCCGCTCTCGCTTGTGCATAGCAGTGATGGCTGGCCTGACTTCAGACCGAGCATTCGGATACAGATAGGCGATCTTCGCGGTCACCCCAGGCCTTAACTCTACTTCTTGGCCCAGTTCTGCCTCGAAGCGGAGCGTCTGGTCCTCACTGGCCCTATAGAGGAGTTGCGTACCGACGGGATCAGGCCCAGCCACCACTGTCAAGATGGCTGACTCACCGGGCTGATAGGTCATCTGGATACCTTGATCCAAGTCGGCCGCCATGTGCCCGGGACCAGCTACGTCGCGCGTGGCTTTGGCTAGGTCAGCCACCCACCGGGTGAACTCGCGGTCACCATTGCGAATCTCGACGATGGCGATGGAGATGGCTCTGCCCTGCAACGGGCCGCTTGGAACATCGAGGTTATTGATGACGTTCCGTACCCGATAGGCGTACGAACTTCCTTCGATGGGAACGAAATCCTCCGCCTCAGATGCAACGGCTGGCACGTTGAAGGCGATATCAGTGTCTGGAATTCGAATGCTCAAGGTAGCTTGCTGTACTGACTCGAGCGAAGCCAACTCTTCGGCTGACTGCGCCCAGCGGAAGGAGACTTGACCACCGGCGTCATGGCTTCGATTGCGGTCAAAGGCAGCCAGCTCGAATGACTGGCTGCCGCCACCCTGATCGGTACCAAGAACCAGTCGGCAGACTGGATTGAGACGGTTTCCGCCCGGAACCCAATTTGCCTCAATGGAGGCATAGCGGAGAAACCCGGTGACATGAACGTCGTAGCCTTCTAGCGGATCATCCGCCCCCTGCGATGCCACGGTCAGATCGATGGGCCGTACTGGGAAATCGCCCGCCTCGGGAATCCAGACCTCCTGACGGGAACTGAACCGCTCATGGTAGTGCGGTAGGCCGTCGATGGGCTTTTGGGTCCACTCGGGGCCTCCCACAGACTTTACATAAAGTGCTGCTGTATGTTGAAGGAAGAAGTGTTGCTGAGGTTCGTAGTCCAGGCTCAGTTGGAGCGTCTCGTCCACGAGGGCCTTGCCGGTGGCTTTGATCGCCCTGCCTTTGCCGGGGATCACGTCTTCGGTGAATTCTGGATAGTTGGCTAGTAGCTGACGGATGAAGGGCTCCTGGCCGGGGCGTTCAACCATCACTTGAACGGCGTAGGCCTGCTCACCTTCGTGTCCCTCGGTCCGCAGGGAGTATTCTGGCTGGATGCTCATGATGCTGAAGGTGTGGGTATCGTCGCCGCTGCCTACGGTCACCTTGTTTCCAGGCCTGCAGAGCATGCGGGCTTCATGGTCGTGGCCCGGAACCTGGATCACCACTTGTCGCCGAAAGATAGGGGTATCGCCCTCGACCTTGGTGCTGAAGTAGTAGGTGCTGCTCAGGATCAGGATCACGATGCCCGTGTGGATGAGCCAAACGCCCAGATTTACCGCGTTAAACGGTATTTTTCGCAAGGTGACCACGATGAGGTTGGCCATGAGCAGGAACATCAGCAGGTTGAAGGGCCACCATGTGAACGCCTCGAATTCCGTCAATTCCAGCATCCAGTGCTGTCGAATTGGCGGATAGGCGCTGGCGCCCGAGGAGTAGATGAAGATCAGCACAAGCAGGGTGATTCCAGACCACACGCTGCTCAGCAGGTTGACCAGAAGGCTGATCGGCCCGAGGCTGCGGGGGGCCGATGAGTTCGCATTGGGTTGTTGGGCCATTGATGTTCCTTTGTACAACTCCACCACACAGGGATTCGATCGTCTCGCGAGGCAAACGGCCATTCCGGCAGAACGAAGTTCGGCGGGTGATTATAGTCGTTGGTTGATTTCTGCACACAAGAGAAAGTCAGAAACTGTTGCCCGTCCCACCCACCCCGCTACAATCGTCCCTTTTCCAAGGCCCATCCCGATGTGGCGGGCCTCTCGGGGCAGCGCCATGGTGGCTGTCATCGGCCCTGAGACCCTGGCTTGAGGGACTTTGCTAGATGCCAAAGCGACGCTTTCTAATCACGGCAGCTTTGCCCTACTCCAATAACCGGCTGCACGTTGGGCATATTGCCGGCGCCTATCTGCCGGCCGACATTTATGTGCGCTATCTTCGAGCACGCGGGGCCGAGGTTCGGTTTGTCTGTGGCAGCGACGATAACGGGGTCGCAGCCGTCAAGAGTGCCCGCCAAGAGGGCATCAGCGTCGAAGAACTGACGGCTAAGTACAACGCATCGCAACAGAAGGCATTCGCCGGCCTATCCATTAGCTTTGATATCTTCGGCGGAACGCATCAACCTGAATTCGTGGAGATGCACGAGAAACTGAGCCAGGAGTTCTTCCTCAAGATCTACGAGCAAGGCCTCTTCACCAAGCGGACCATAAACCAGCTCTATGATGTCGAAGCCAGCCAGTTCCTGCCGGACCGTTTCGTGCGAGGCCAATGTCCGCACTGCGCTTTTGAAGAAGCCTACGGCGACCAGTGCGAAAACTGTGGCAGGGCGATGGATCAGACCACGCTGATTAACCCGGTCTCGACGATGACCGAAACCACCCCTGAATTGCGCGAGACCACCCATTGGTTCTTGC
>JAJDDP010000028.1 GCA_029260235.1 Phycisphaerae bacterium
CAACTTGCGCATGATCAGCCCCAGGTTGAACGCGGCCGTCTGAATCAGGTAGCGTTTGGCTACCTTGCAGAGTCCCTTCAGATGCACGCGACGCATGCCGCCGTCGTCCAACACATGATTGAAGGGCCGCTCCACCAACTCACCCCGTTTGCGGTGAAGACGTTTGGGTCGCCGACCTCGACTCCGACGACGGTTACGATAGACCGCAGCTTGCTCAGCTCTGTTGGACGATTGCTTTCGTGGATCCTTGGCCTTCCAGTTTCGTCGCCCGCGGTCCGGCTCGCTGATGTATGGCCGAAGATCGATCTCTTCCAGATCCACCAAAGTCTGCGAACTGTGATAGCCCTTGTCAGCTACCACCTCCTGGATCAATAAATCGCTCGTTTCGGCGGCTACTGTTTCATCGTCCCGAACCTCACGCAACGATTCAGCCGCACGCGCCAACGTACCCGACAGAGTCGTCGTATCGCCTTGATCGGTAGGATGAATCTCGGCTGACACAATCGCACCTGTATCAAGGTCCACGGCGTGTTCCGGCTTGTAGGCTAGATGAGTCCTGCCGTTCTTCATCTTGGTAATCTTGGCGTCCGGATCATCGGAGTTGTGCCACTCGTCGTTGCTGCACTTATGCCTGTCCGCTGGCGGTGCGCTTGCAGTCCAAGCGAACCAAATCCTGCGAGGTCGGCGTCTCGATACCCGACTCCTTAGCCAACCCGGTCAAGAACTCGTCGTACTCTTCGCCCGTGTCCGTTCGTACTATGGACCGCATGGCTGCATTGGCCTCCATGGTGGAAGCATCAACGCCCAGCTTGTTGCCTTTCAACAGGTCGTGCTCGGTAAGCCGCTTGAGCATCCAGTCGAAGATAGCCTGATGGGTGTCCAAATCGATTCGCTGCCGGGTTCGTGACAGCGAAGAGTGGTCCGGGGTCTTGGCATGCGCCTCTAACCGGAGGAATGTACGCAGAGACAAGGAATCGGCACATCGCCAGGCAATTTGCCGCTCGCTGCTAAGCTCCTCGAAGTAGCCGATCATCAGCATGCGGAAGTACACACTCGGCGGCCCATCCGCCTCGCGTAGAACATCTCGCACGACGATTCGCAGAATCGGTCGAAATTGGCCCCATCGAGAAGCTCATTCAGCCGTTCGTAGAAGGGATGCCCGGGAGAGGAAGGCAAATCTTGCGTAGCCAGCCAGAAACCTGCCTGCACATCCTTGCGCCGGCCCATCGCCATAAGTGATCCTCCATGATCCGCACATCCGAACTGGCAGCCTACATCATACCATAGCTGTCAAGAAACTTTTGCAACGGACTGCTAGGCTAGATGTGGTAAGATGGGAGGGACGGCTCACACTTCCGGTTAGACGGCGGTGAGATAGATGTCGGAGCCGAAACCTAGTCTTGTTTCCAAGGAAGGATCCTCCCCGTCGCGAGCAGCGTGGACGGCGGGCCGGACGAGAGCAAAGGGAGGTGGCCAAATGGCCCAACGAACCGACGTTTGGATTGAGACACGGAAGGGGAAGAAGGGCAAGACCTACCGCGTGCGGTGGTGTGATCCACATTCGGACACAGTCCGCAGCCATTCGTGCGGAGCCGACAAGGCGAAAGCACGTGAAGATTGCGCGATGAAACGCCGTCAACTCCGCAATGGCATTGGCGACATTCGATCCATGAGTTGGGAGGACTTCGCAAAAGAGGATGTCCAGAATCTCGCCGATGGGGGGGCAAGCCGAAATCATGTCAAGGCAACCGAGAGGACTTTGAACGATTTCGCCGGCGTGTGCCGCCCGAGTGGGCCCGTGGATGTCACCGCTGCCATGACCGAGCGCTACCGCATTCAGCTAGTTCAGAGGGGGCTGAGCAATCCCACCATAAACAAGAACCTCCGCGAACTGAAGGCATCGCTTGCACGGGCCGTTGAGCGAAATTACATCCGCCAGCGCCCGGTGATCAAGATGCTGAGGGAGAAGCGGCGGATACTCCGAACCCTCAGCATTGATGAGAAAAAGAAGTTGATCAACGCGTGCCCTGATCAACAATGGAAGACCTTCGTCTATCTCGCGATGACTACCGGCATGCGTCGCAAGGAGCTTGTGAGCCTCACTTGGGAGAATGTGGATCTCGAACGCCGGACTATCGAGATCATCAATAGCAAGGGCCATGATCGAGTTGCCCCGCTGGTGTCGTCGGCTGTGGACATGCTCGGCAAGCTACGCCAGACGGGTGCTCGAATTGGCGGGCCGATGTTTGTCCGGGACGACGGCGTGCCCTATTTCCTGCGGATGGCGTCCAGCGACTTCGGTTGCATCGTGAAGGCCGCCGGGATTCGCCACTGCACGCTGCACGACCTTCGCCGCACGTTCTGCACGGATCTAGCCCGCGGTGGTGTCAATCAGGTAATCTGTCAAGCATTGGCTGGACACGTCAGCGGTGAAACGACAGCCAAGTTTTATCAGGCCGTGGATGACGAAATGAGACGCGCAGCGGTCGCCACCGTGGAGTTGGACGTTGCATAAAGAAGCACCAGAATCAGATGCAAAATCCTGTTCTAGCGCGGGTAGTAATTCGGGTAGCGCGGCTGCACAATCGGGCGCATTTGGGCGCTACCCGAGAACGTGGTTTCGGCTCAATAGCAGCGTTTCTAGGCCTCTAGAGGCACTATCTAGTCGATTCAAAATCCTGTTCTCGCAAGGGAGTGAGGGTTCGATTCCCTCCTCCGGCATCATCGAAAGCCCGTCGAGCGAAGAGCTCTGCGGGCCTTCTCCGTTTTTGGAGCGCGGCCATCAGGCAGAGTGTGAGATGAACTTGGGCAGCCCGGCTGGCGAGTCTGCGACGGGCGTCCTCAGCCCAGCCCGTTGATGGGCCGTTATCAGGGGCCTCCTTGTTGGTAGAATCATCCAGCAGCCATGCGATGTTCAACCCAAGGTCGGCCTTGTGGATGAGCGTTTGACCCCCCAGTCATTGCATGATTCAATGCTGGTCTTCTGGGGCTTGTAGCTCAGTTGGTTAGAGCAGTCGACTCATAATCGATCGGTCGCAGGTTCGAGTCCTGCCAGGCCCAATAATTCGGTGGAATACATGGCAACAGATGGCAAAGCATTGTTCTTGGTGCCATTAGGCTGGGTACGTGTTTTGCCTTGCCGCTCATCACCATCCTCTTCCGCCGTGCGCTGCGCCTCTTTTTGCACCGATTCATCACTAGCCGCCGCGAGGCGATAGTGCTCATCCGTAGTCTGCAAGTAATGCTCCAGGGCAACTTTCAGCGTGTGTCCAATCCACGAACACACCACGTGCACTGGAAACTCCTCCATCAATTCTGTCTCGCGAGTTGCCCGTAGGTTCTGAAAGGGTTTCGCCCATGGCTCCAGGCCTGCTTTCTTGATGATTCGATTCAGTTGTGTTCGGAGACTCTGGTTCGTCTCCCGGTATCTGGTGATTACCCATTCGCTACCGGGTTCAGCGGCCTCGAATGCATCGCGTAGGTGGAGGAGTAGTTCCGGGAACAATGGAACGACTTGACTACCTTTGCCATGATGAGCGGTCTTGGGGCTTGTCACCGTGAATCGGCCACCCGCCCAGTCGATATCCTGCCAGCGCAGCCCCATGTGCTCGGATGGGCACCGCAGGCCAGCGAACCTACTTAGCAGCCCGTTGAAAAAGTCCTTGACAGGCATGGCATCATGTGGGTGCTGTTGATCGACATCATGGAGGATAGTTGATGGCTCTTGGTCATCGGAAGCTAGAGAAACAGGATCTTTGGGTGTCGTCGTGTGATTTGCCGAAGTCACCGGGTCATCCATATTATGCGAAGCTCAATCGGCTTCTGGACGAGGCGGGTTTCGACGACTTCGTCGAGGACCTCTGCATGGCGTACTACGCCGAGCGGCTGGGACGGCCAGGCATCCCGCCGGGCGTGTACTTCCGGATGCTCTTTGTCGGGTACATGGAAGGCCTCGACTCACAGCGGGCCATCGCGTGGCGGTGCAGTGACAGCCGGTCGCTTCAGTCCTTCCTGGGCTACGCCATCACGGAGGCTACACCGGATCATTCATCGCTCACCGTGATCCGCAAGCGACTTCCCCTGCAGGTGCACGAAGCGGTGTTCACCTTCGTGCTATCGATCGCCGAGATGAAGAAGCTGCTCAAAGGCAAATCCGTGGCTATCGACTCGACGCTGATCGAGGCGGACGCGGCCATGAAATCCATCGTGCGGCGCGATACCGGCGACAATTGGAAGGAGTACGTCCGCAAGCTGATGGCTGAGGAAGGCATCGATGATCCCACGGATGAGGACATCCGCAAGTTCGACAAGAAGCGGAAGAAGAAGGTATCGAACAAGGAGTGGAAGTCGCCGACCGATTCGGATGCACGCATCGCAAAGATGAAGGATGGTCGCACGCACATGGCGTACAAGACGGAGCACGCGATCGATCTGGAGACCGACATCGTGCTGGCCGCGGGCGTCTACAAGGCAGATGAAGCCGATACGGCGACGCTCGCTGAAACTCTTGTAATGGCACAGGCACACACGATGCTCGCGGGTAGTGAGTCGCAGATCAAGGACGCGGTGGCCGACAAAGGGTACCACAGCACGGACAACGCTTTTCAGTGCGAGGCATGGGGAATTCGCAGTTACATTCCGGAACGAGATAACCGCTGGCAACGCAAATGGAGTGACAAGCCAGCGGCACACAAGCATGCGGTCTACGCCAACCGTCGGCGAGTCAAGGGCAATCGGGGCAAACGGTTGGGCAGGTTGCGCAGTGAATATGTGGAACGCAGCTTCG
>JAJDDP010000029.1 GCA_029260235.1 Phycisphaerae bacterium
TTCTTCTTGTGCACAAGATTAGAAGCGAGCCGGCTCGTCCCCGAGCCCGGCGCCTAGCCCCTCCATCCTATCACGGACACCGGGCGCGAACGACGGGTTCCCCCGCCGTTTCCCGCCGCAGGCGCCCAACACTTTGCATCCCCGTCGGTGTGTTTGATACATTCGTTGTGCACGCCCCAGGGTGACCGTTCCATCCGGCGCAGGTCGGCAGGTGATAGCACAATCCATGCGCGCAGCGTCAGCATGGAGCCGATCGTTGGGCATCGGATTTCGAGGGGAAGGGAGCTAGCGGCGAGCGGCCAGGGCTCGGCGGCGGGCGCGGCGGGTTCGCTTGCGGTGTGCCACCGCGTGGGATTCCTGCACGCGCTGGCGCACTCGGGCTTGCGGATGCTGCTCGATCCAGCGGTCCGGCAGCAACGCTTCGAGCTGCTCGGGGGTGGCCTGCTTGATGCGACGCAGGACATCGACCAGGTAAGCCTGCACGTCAATCGCGTGACGCTTGCAGGTCATCATCACGGTGAAGAGATTGGCCGCCGTTTCTCCACCCTGTTCGTTACCGAAAAACAGCCAGGCCTTTTTGCCCATCACCGGGCCCTTGAGCGCCGCTTCGGTGCAATTGTTGTCCAGCCGAATGGCACCGTTTTCCAGGAAACGTTCAAACACTTCCCAGCGTTTGCGTAAATAGTTGACTCCCTCGCGAAGGGGTGACCGCGGCAGCTCCTGCTCGTCGCGCTCGTCCAACCAGCGCTGGATCGATTCCACGATCGGACGCGACTCGACTTGTCTCAACGCATGACGCGACTCGTCCGTCATGTCTTTCGCACAATCTTCGATGTCGTACAGCTTTTGAATTTCGGTCAGCATCCACGTGGCATGAGGATGCGGGCCGGCCTCGACCAAGGGCTCAAACTTGCGCCGGGCATGGGCCCAGCAACCGACCCCGATGAGTTGGTTGGCCGAGGCGGCTGTGATCAGTTCATAACAGATGTAGGCGTCCGACTGCAGATAGCCTTGATAGTTCCCCAGAATGGCCTGAATGTTTTCTCGAGTCTTGTTCGAGGCGAAGTAATAACAATCATAGGGATGTGCCGCATCACCGTACTGGGCGTACAGATAAGACGAACGTGTCCGGTCCAGCTCCAGACAGATCAATGGACAAGGCGTTTCGTCGATTCCCAAGACATGCGACTGGAGTGTCCGCTTGCGCATCAGCTCCACGAGCGGCTCGAGCAGCTTCGCCAGACCGCGCATCCAGCGCCATTGCGTGGAACGATGGATCGTGAAGCCGGTGCGCGCCAGAATGTCCTCTTCGCGATAATAAGGGATGTGGTCCGCGAAACGACTGACGGCCAGGTAAGCCAATAGCGATGGCCCCACATAACAACGCTCCAACACCGGCTCAGGAACGCGCGCCGTCTGCAGCGTACTCTGCGTCGATTCGTCGTCGTCCACCACAATCACTTCCTGATAATGTTCGATCACGCGCAGACGACGCTGCGGCAGTTCCACTTCTTCGCGGACAAAGCGAAAGAATCGCCGCGCCCGCGGATGATGCAGAATTTCCGCAGGCACCTCTTCCTCGCGAAGGGGATGGTAAACCTTTTCTCGCGGGATCGAGGGATCGATCGTGCGAGGGCGTCGACCCGACGACGTTCGCGGCTTCCGAGGTTCTGCGAGGGACGATTCCGCCGGCGCGGGCGGCAGGGGTTCGTCGTCCGGCCGCTGGGGAACAAATCGTTCACGCCGCGAACCGTGGAGTTGCCGTCGCAAACCGGTCACCTCCGCGACCAGTTCGTCGACGCGTGCCAAGAGTTGATCGACGCGTGCTTCCAGCTCTTCGATCCGATCGGCTTGTCGGAGAATGAGTGCGTGACAGTCTGGTAAATTGTCGGGAAGTTCGACTGGCCGTTGGGGCATCACGATACCTCCTTGCCATCGTGAACCGTGTGACGAAAGCGGTCGCCATTGTGGCGACTGAAGGGTCGTGAGAAAAGATCAACTTGCCGCGCGCTCCGGAACCGGCGGCAGCGGCGATGGATGACGGTAACGGAGTCGTTGGCGGACCGAAGTCAAATCAATCCCTTCCAAGATCAGCGACAACTGGGCCGGAGTCAGCTCGATACGGGCCTGTTCTTCACCGGCGTCGGTTTTCGGCAGCTGAAACGTGCCGCGTTCCAGACGGCGGTACCAGATCCAGTAGCCACTGCCGTCCCAATGCAGAATCTTGAGCAGGTCACGACGCCGATTCACAAACACAAACAGATGTCCTGAAACGGGATCTTGCCGGAGCACGGCCTCGGTCAGCGCAAGCAACCCTCGAAAACTTTTTCTCATGTCTGTGACCTGCCGGGCGAGAAACACCTTAGTCTGGGGGGACAGCAAAAACACGTCAGTTCTCCCCGGGGTCCGAGGAGGACGGATCGAGCGTCGCCAGAATGCGGCGCAGTGATCGCGGGTCAAACCCTGCCAGAACTCGCACCACATAACCGACGGGATGAACCACCTCGATCGGAGCGTCCGTCAGGAATGGGAGACGCACGGGGACAAACGAATTGCCAGCCTGCTCATCTTGTTTCGCCAACTCATCCCCGTCGGCAGCAATTTGCGGCTCCGGTGTCGACTGCCGATCCCGGGCTCGCAACGTTCGCTTCCACCAGTAAAACTGATGGGCTGACATTCCCTCGCGCCCACAAAAATGGGCGACTGTCTCGCCCGACTTACCCTGCCGCCGGATCGCTTTCCGCCAATAACGTTCCTTCGACACATCGCGATTCTTCATCATCCCAAGCTCCCCTTCGACGAATACGTGATAGCAAGAACAACGAACTCATGCTATCACACCTCGCAAGACGCGCCGGATGGAACGGTCACGAATTACACGAATAAAAAATGCTTTATGATCCGTTTCCCTTGTCTAGTGGATGTAGAGTAGGTTGTGGAACCTTACATGCGTTGAATCTGGATTTCTTTATTCCAGTGACTCCCCCATTCGTGTAATTCGTGCTATTCGTGGTCAAATAAGAACAAGAACCATGCTAGCCAAACTGCACACTCTGTCGCTACTGGGCATCGACGCCTTGCCGGTGGAGGTGGAGGTCGACGTGTCGCCGGCAGCGATGCCGAAGGTGCTGCTGGTGGGCTTGCCCGAGGCGGCGGTAAAGGAGAGCACTCATCGCATCGAGCGGGCGCTGGTCAACAGCGGCTACGTCCGTCCGCAAAATCGCGTTGTGATCAATTTGGCCCCGGCCGAATTGCCGAAACAGGCGGCGTCGTTTGATTTGCCGATTGCGTTGGGACTGTTGGCCGCCAGTGGGCAGGTTGATTCCGATTTGTTTGACCGTTATGCCGTGGCGGGTGAATTGGCGCTGGACGGCAATACGCGGACGATCAAGGGCGCACTGTCGATGGCTCTGTCGGCGGCCAAGAATGGCGCGCGGGGCATCGTGGTCCCCTCGGCCAATGCGGCTGAGGCGGCGGTGGTTGAAAACATCGAAGTGATTGCGGTCGACAGCCTCACGCAAGCCACAGCGTTCTTCGCGGGCCAATTGCCGCTGGAGCCGACACCCTCGCGTTTGGAGGAACTGTTCAGTGAACTGGGCGGTTACGACGTCGACTTTGCCGATGTGCGCGGCCAGGAGATGGCCAAGCGGGCCCTGACGCTCGCCGCCGCTGGCAGCCACAATCTGCTGATGGTCGGCCCGCCCGGGTCCGGCAAGACAATGCTTGCCAAGCGGGTGCCGTCGATTCTGCCCAGCCTCTGTGCGGAGGAATCGATCGAAACTACGCGGATCTACAGCGCTCTGGGGAAGCTGCAGCCCGGCAAACCGTTGTTGGCCCGCCGGCCCTATCGGGCGCCGCACCACACGATCAGCAATGCGGGACTGGTGGGCGGCGGGTCGATCCCTTCGCCGGGCGAGATCAGCCTGGCCCACAACGGCGTGTTGTTCCTCGACGAATTGCCG
>JAJDDP010000030.1 GCA_029260235.1 Phycisphaerae bacterium
CCCCGAAGAACACGGCTCTCGCTATTGCCAGCCGTCCAGGCGCTTCCGTCCGTCGGGGCACCGTTGTAGCTGTCATGCCATTTGTCCTCGCACCACTCCCAGACGTTTCCGTGCATGTCGTACAAACCAAAATCGTTCGCCCGATATGTGCCCACCGGCGCTGCGACGCGGTGGCCGTCATCAGTCGGGAACGCATCCCAATCATACTCGAACTTCGACTTGGTCACCGGGTCATACCCGTTGCAAAAGCGGTGCGCCGAGGGCTCATCATTGCCCCAAAAGTACCGCGTAGAACTGCCCGCACGGCAGGCGTATTCCCACTCGGAGGCACTGGGCAAGCGAATGGCGTAACCCGATTTATTGCTCATCCACGCACAGAACGCCTTGGCATCCTCCCAGGAAACCTCGACCACTGGCTGGTTGTCATTGTTCAGGCTCAGCCCCCTGTAAGACCCCGAGTCGTGGTCCCGCTTGAATCTACGATACTGGGCGTTGGTAACCTCGTACTTGCCCATGTAGAACGGCTTTTCAACCCGGACACGATGTTGAGGGCCTTCGTCATCGTCTCGGCCCTCCTCCGTCTCCGGAGAACCCATCATCAACTCGCCTGCCGGAATCAACACTAGTTCCATACTCACGCCGCCGCCTAAGTCCACGGTGAGTTCCTTAGGGCTGCTTTGCCATTGCTCCAGCAGGCGCTTCATCGACTTGGCCCGACCATCCGTCGGGTACATGGCCAACGCTTGTCCGATCATGCCCATTGCCTCGGTTGCGATTTCAGAGGCGGCCTCTGGGATCCGCTCCGGTGGATCACCGGCTATGCCTGCCCGCTGCATCATTGATTCAACCTCAGCTAGCATGTCATCGAACTGTTTGCGCCGCGCATGTTCAGCCAATCGCTTTCGCTCACGCTCCAACCGGGCGGAGCGCTGCTCCGGCGTCTCGATCGAATCCAGCAAGGCCTGCAACCGATTCGCAGGTATCTCGCCCTCCACCAACTCCACAAACAACGTCAGCCGTTCGCGGTCCTGGGCATCCAAGCTGGAGAATTCAGCCCGCAGCAACCGCTTGCTCTGGCTGTGCAAGGCAACGCTGATCTGGTCCTCAATGGCCAACCTCTTCAGGGCAGCAAGCCGCGTGCGAATAGTCTCGCCCTGTAGTCGCCGCTCTTCAGCCAGCGAGGCGATCCGCTCGGGATAGATGGTGACCAGGAATTTGGCTGGATCCTTCACATCCTCCATGAAGATGCGCGGCTTCTGGATTCCCTTGCGCCGACGGGCAGCCTCAGCCACAGTGCGGTCGATGTAATCGGTCAACTCCGGCACGGTGATCACGCCGTCGGCTTCGCCCCCCGATCCGTCGGCTTCGCCGCGCATGCCCTTCTCTAGGTAGTGGGCAAATACGCCATGCTCCAAATCTTCGGATTCGATCGCTTCCTCGCCGCTACCGCTGGCAGTAATAGTAACCCGGCCACTGCCAACGAACCGCTGCATCAAACCGGAGATATCGACGACCGACTTCTGTTCCTTGATGGTGGCGGCTGCATAGCAGCAATCCAGAAACATCATCAGCCGCTCGGTGGGGATGCGTGCTGTCAATGTTCGAATCTCGCGATCTGGAATGGCTGAGTAACCTAGCCCGCCAAGTTCGGCATCCTGTGTTACCCAGAAGGCTTCGCCCGCTTCTTTGGCGCCGTGTCCGGAATAGAAGATAAAGACGGTGGCATCTTTGGGCACGGTGCGCAGGTTGCTGAGCGCTTTGAGGATGTTCCGCTTGCTGGCATTCTTGCCGAGCAACAGGGTGGCGTTCTCGGCGTCGAGACCGCCAGTCTGGGGATCTACCAGCACATCGTAGATCGCTTGAGCGTCAGCCTCGGCAAACTGCAGGTCTGGGATCTGATCGTCAGCGTAGTCGTTGATACCGATGATGAGTGCATACCGCTGGCCTGACAGATGCTCGGTGGCCTTAACTTCCGCAACGAGGATGGTCTTCTGCTGGGCAAGCGTAGGAATGACCGCGGCACCCAAGGCGGCAAACAGAAAAACAAGCAGCCTGCATGGATTCATGAACTTCGTTCGCATCTGCCAATGCTCCTCTCAAGCGCCCAGGAGGCTGCACGGGCCGCCCGGGCAACGACGTCAACTCATCAGACCGCAACCAGCGAATCTATTGCACTATATTCTGTTAAGACGCCCATATTGACCTGAATCGAGCAACGATTAGTGTATCACTTGATCACAGCCAAGCCAACTGGAACCTGTACCGGGCGTATGGCTAATCACTCTGGCGCCGCAAGATAACGGCATGTTGCAGAGCGGGTATTGCCCCGCAATGGACCTAACACCCATGAAGGACCTAGCCGCCCAACTGCTAGACAAACACCTGCCGCCCTACTGGAAGGCCGAGCTAAAGCAGAAGCAGCCGGTGCGCGATCACATGGTCGATGCCATCGCCGGGTCTCTGGCTCATCACTGCGGACAGTTCCAGGCGCACGGGCAGGTTCTGACACCACGCGAAGTAAGTTTGCGGTTGGCAGAAGGAGGTTTTGCTGCCCGACCGTTTGCTGGCTGCAACCTCTGGCTGGACATAATCCTGGCCGCCGGGTTGGCCGGTGGCTTGGATGCGGCCGCACAGCTCTTTCGTACGATGTATGACGAAGACGTCCACTCATGGAGCCGCCGTTATGGACGAGGCGATGCGACACTGGCCGAGGACTTCTTGCCGGACCTACTCATCCCTCGAAAACGCAGCGGACCCAGGATCGAAACATACAAGGGGCACGCGCCCTTGCGGGCGTGGCTCAAACAAGTTCTGCGCAGCGTGGCCGACCGGCGGCGCGAATCGTCCGAGGTCGTGGTCGATGTGGATCAAGTCGATCCTCAATCGATCCGCGGGAGTGCCACCGGCTCAACGGGTGATCTTGACCCAGGAGAAGCCTACGCCGCTCAAGACTGCCGCGAGAAAATCCAACCACTACTCCAACAAGCATTCGGCGCGCTGACTGATCAGGAACACAACGTAGTAATGATGTCCGTAATCGACAACGTACCGCAGACCAAGATCGCTCAGGTCTTCGGCGTACCCAACTATAAGATCACCCGGATCAAGCAAAGCTCGTTCAAGAAGCTCCGGGAAACGATGTATTCGTTGGCGAAATCCGCTTCCGAACTGGGCGTCAAGGCGGCGCGGGACTGCATATCACTACTTCTTGCCCGATTTGGATCCTAAGCAGTGAGCGAGTCCCGCTCCTCGAAAACCCGACCCTGACAGTTTCGGAAGCCATGGCGTACACTAGCGGATTTCGTGACGCAGCCGAACATGGATGACGGCTCCGAGAACGTCGGATCCCGATGAGGCAAGAAACCAATCCCCGCGAAATTCCTTGATCGACTCAGCTTGCTTAGACGAGTTGGTGCCTACGCGCACATCAAGTCTCTCAGGTGCAACTTCCGTCTTTGTGGTTGCTTTGGCTTTGAATCGCTCAAGGATATCCTCAACAACTCGCTTGGCACGAATCGGCGCTTGTGTGAACAAGATCAAGTCCGGATCCGTGTGTGTTGAGAGAATGATCACGTACTCAACGACACCTGTCCGCTGCGGAAATTCCGGCGGTTTTCCTGCCGGCAGAATCAACGAAGAGTTCGGCAGGAACAGCGGTGATCCACCATTGATACTCACATCTGGAAAAATGGTGCGGTATGTGCCGTCTTCTTCCTTTCGGAGAACGTAGGCCCAAGAATAATCTGAACCGGAGCTCGAACTGACAACTAAATGGTAAGGGTCACCCGCTGCAAATAGTGCAGACGAAGGGTAGGCTGTTCCGCCTAGATCAACGTGGTAACCAGCGTATATCAGGGCCTCACTGCAACCTGTAGCAGCGAAAGCGAGCGTGGTGCTGGCAAAGAGTTTTAAGAGCAAAAGCCTTTCGGGGCGCGCCATCGAAGCCTCACCTCCTACTTTCGGTGGATTCAAGAACCGACTACTTTTTCCGAGAATCACGCTTCGATGGCGATTACTTCATCTTGGCCGCCAGTTCATCGGCCAATTCCTTGGCCAGACGCGATATTGCCTTGGCTTCGGAGATGTCCCGAACCGAGAGCACGCCCATACCAACGTACTTACCTGTCTTTGATTCGATGAGTCGGTAAGCAACGCTGGCCGTTGCTTGGGTAACATTGAACGTATATTTGGGACCCATCAACCATTCAAACTCCATCCGGTCAGGTGATTTCGGAAGGCTCTGAGCGATATAGTTCAGCAACGGCCTATACGGACTTTCGAAGGAAACAAAAGGCCCGTTAGCAGAAACTTGCGTAAACGGATCCACTTGGGGCTGCCTGGACGGGTCGGGAGCATTGCGCCGTTGCGTGCGATTAAAGAAATCGGGCCGGAAGATCGCAGGTTCCCTGCTTGAGGCGGCTGCCTCGCGCATGCCGATCGTATCCATATCGAGCAGATCCAACCGTACTCTCGCGATGCTATTGCGCAACAACCACGCATCACGACGATCTTTGTCAGGGAACTTGGGATTCCTATTGTTGATTTGTGCGGCCTTATCCATCGCATCCAGGAAACTGAAGGCTTCAGTTCGCCACGATCTATACGCGTCAGCATAGCGCTGGGCATCACTAGGGTCGAACTTTCGCTGTGGCAGATAAACTTGTACAACTTCCGATTCCAAGGTTGTGATGGCAGCTACCAGGAGGAAGTCCGCTCCGTGCATCTCGCCGAGCATATCGAGTTGAGCTTGCGTAGCCTTGTTTGTGCGCTCGAGCATATCCAATTCGCCCAACAAGGAATCCACGACTTGCCTTTCCACGACGTTCATGTCCCGATCCCGCATCGCCATAGTCATCATAACCGTCAGCAAATCATGGGACTCATTGGGCGCCACGCCGGATAGGATGGCAAGTTTCTGGTCCTGACCTATCTTCAGATCGCTCTTGATGTCGCTGTGACTATCGATGTCATCATCTGTGACAGCCCTTTGGGCATCGACTATCGTGTTGGGCACAACCAGGGGAGCCTGGGGTGTCTTAGGCGGGAACTGGTTGAATTCAATCGAAAAATCTGAGCATCCTGCCAGCATCAGCGTCAAAACGCCCGCGAGCGCCATGCGCGTATCTTTCATCCGCATCAGGAAATCTCCTTTGTCATTGATGTTCGTACTCTACCGAACATATGCCTACAAAATCCTTGCCCCGCTGCTTCACCCTGCCACACTGCCGGTTAGCTACCAATTCACCGGGATCAGCCGCTCCTCTGTCCGTGAGCGCGCCGTACAGAACCTCTTCTCCAAGTCTCCGAACTGCGTTCTTGATCTCACGCAAATCCAGACTCTCGGCATCAGATGCCGACAAAGTCACCTCAACATAGAGCCGCCCGTCTTCTACCCAAACCCGATCACCATCCTCCAGCCCAATTTTAATTTTTGCATTCTTGGCCAGCACTATTTGACCTGCCGCGCTCATGATGATAAACGGCGTTTGCGCGTGGTGATGCACCTTCAAGGCCTCAGCGCTCACCCTAGAATGAACATACTTGTTGAGTTCGCCCACATCGACCAACCCATCCTTGTTGCCACTCTTCTGATCAGCGCCTCCACGCAACCCATCTACCAACCAGTACGTAAACAAGCCCTGTTTCTTATCCGGAGATTCGAGTGAAGTTTGGCTCGCTTTGCAACTGGCCATGGTGACGATTCCCTCAGAATCATCACCCAATGCCTCTTGAAACCCCCTCTGCATACTGGGGTCGTCTCCCGCCTTCTCTGATCCCGAATGGCAGGCATCAATAATGAACACCTTTCGCTTGGCCGGTGCGTCCCTGAGGATGCGGCGCATTTCGGCGATCGATACCAGGGCCTCCGCCGTGTTCTCCTTGGCATCAATGGGGACCAGATAGCCCTTCTGATCAACGATCGTTCCGTGCCCAGAAAAGAAAAAAAGTAGCGTATCTTCTACTGTAGTCATACCGGCTACTGCCTTTGCAGTGGCGAGGATGTTGTCGCGGGTAGGCTGATCCGCGAACACGGCGTCTCGGGAATCAGCTTTGATCAAGACGTTGTTCTCATAGTACCCGGCATGTTTGGCCAGCGTGTCCGCTAACAGCATGGCATCCTTCACGCAGTAGCGGAGCTTCGGGAAGCTGACGTAACCATCAACACCCATGACTAGAGCCCACCGCCTGGCTTCTGATGGGCTGACAGGTGCCACGCCGATGCCCTTATCCTGGGCAGAGACTGCCACCGTGCTCAAGAACACGAATGCGGCGATCAGAGTTAGCGTGGGATCCCCCACCCGTATTTGCCGAGACCCTTCCATCGTCGATTCTCGTCGTGTTCAGCGCTGAAGCGCAGCCTCAAGATCCAGCATCCCGCCCGATACAACTTTGCCCTTTAGTTCAGGCATCCGACGTGCAGTGGCTAGCAATGTATCCTTGACTTCTCGATAGGTCCAATCCGGATGTTTTGCCCAGATCGCAGCGGCCGCCCCTGCGACCATGGGGGAGGAGAAGCTGGTTCCATCCCACACTTCGACGTTGCCGCTGCCATCGGGATAACCCACGATGAGTTCACCCGGCGCGGCTAGGTCTACCGTCTCGGCGCCGTAGTTGCTGAAGTCCGCCAGGGCACCGTCTACGCGCATGGCTGCTACCGAGATGATATTGTCGTGTGGGTAAGATGCGGGGGTCGCTGGATGAACATCATTGTCGTTGCCATCATTCCCGGCTGCGCAAACTACCAGCACCCCCTTGTCTCTCAGGAAATCAATTGCCCGAATAATGGCTTGGTTCTGCCGGTAGCCACCCCAACTGCAGTTGACGATTTTGGCACCGGATTCACCTGCGTAGATTAATGACTTGACGCTGTCGGCCGTGTAGAACCCCTCTGCGCTGCCGGCGCGAATGGGCAGAATCTCGGCCCACGGGCAAATGCCCACGATCCCGCGGCCATCCACGCGCGATGCGATCACCGAGGCGACGAAGGTGCCGTGATTGTGCGATGCCCCCATCAGCAGGTTGGCCGTGTTGGCCACGAAGTCAAAACCCGACACATCGTCGATGAGCCCGTTGTTGTCATCGTCGATGCCATTGCCGGCGACCTCGTGCTCATTGCGAAACATGGCCCGGGACAAGTCTGGGTGGTTGGCGACCATGCCGGAGTCCACGACGGCTACTACGATTGGGCGGCGTGTGGCATTCTCTACGGCTGTCAGGGCTCCGGTTTCTGCTGCACGTCGAAAGCTGTTCTTGAGTGCCCATTGCAGGTGGATCATCGGCTCATCGGTTACTGGTCCGAAGGCTTGATCGACGTGGTTGATTTGCACGTGCCTGGCTCCTCCTGCCAGTAGACGCTGCCGGGCTTGATTGAGATCGTCCGATCCGCGAATCTGGATGCGCTCCACGCGAAGCTTGGCCAGATCGCCCATGGAGTTCAGACCATCGGAGTTATCGACCAGCAACTCGACCGAGCGCTCCTTCCTAACAGAACCGGCTGCAACGGCGGGGCTTTGGCCCTCCTCACGCTTTCTGTCGAAGGAAAATGTCGGCGGGATGGTCAATCCCTGGGCGTGACGTTCTGAGAACTGCAATCCCGAATCGCGCAGGGCAGCCAAGAGCCTTGCCTTGGGCTCGCTCACCGGCATCAGGCCATCGAGGTCAGCGCCTTCTGGGATCTCGCCCTGAATCTTTCCGTCGGCGCGCCGGCCGCCCTGGGTGCGTACTCGCTGCTCGACAATCTCAAGCTTCAGCGTGATTACGGCGATGGGTTCATCATTGGGGTCTTCTGGAGCGTCAGGTTCGGGCACGAAACCGCGCACCTCATCGAGCAACTGGCGCATCTTGCCGCCGCGCGAACTGCCCAGAGGAGCGAACGCCCGGGGTGTCGCCTTCCGAAGTTGATCGACCGAGACCAGAGGCTCGGGGGTCATAATCGCGCGTACATAGGTGCAGCCGAATGGTGGCCGGGCGATTAGTTTGAATCCGGCATTGGGGCCGGGGATGTCCAACCAGCGACCGGCTGTCACTAATGATTCGGGCGCCCACTCGTTCGGGTACATCAGGATCGCCTCGCTGGTGGGGTCGATGCTAATGATGGTCAGGTGACCAGGGGCGTCACAGCGGAAGCGCAGACTGAGCGGCTCGCCCTCTTTGAAGTGCGTCTTTCCGTCGGCCACCTCCAGGGCTACACCGTAATAGCCAGGTTGATCAGGTACAGGGGCGAAACCCTTGGGCGAGCTATCCGCCAAGGCAGAGGCGGCCAGCAGGCCGATGCAAGTCAGGATCTTGTAAGGCATCATGGGTCGGTTCTCCGTTCTGAGCTGCGAAACAGAGGGGCTTTCGTGCGTGTGAAGTGGATCGCCGGTCGCAGCTTCCCGGACGTCCATGGTAATACCCCCGAATTCTCAAAACAACCAAGCCTGTAAGTTCTGCTTGGCTGCATTTTTAGACCGGAGATGAACCGGAAGTTGCGCGCAAAATGCGAGATTCTCTCGGGATTGGGCGCTCACGCGCCAAGGGTGGGTGGCCAACCTTCTTCGGAGGTGAGGGAGGCGATGAATCGTTCAAAGTACGCCACCGATTGTTCATGCAAGTGTGTTCATCATCGAGCGCTCCATGTCCAAAGGACATGCCCCCCCCGGCCGCCCATGAAGGCAGTCTAGCAGCTATGGTCGGACGCCATCAACAATAAGTATCAGTCGGGGATGTCGCGTGATCTGCCGTAACACCGCACTGGGTAGCTCAGGCAAGGCACGAGACAGCGGCCCTGTAGACATAGACGCCGAACATGATCAGGTGCCCGGCTTTGAGAAAGTCGATCAGTCGGTTGTTCATTGGGATCTCTCCTGTTCATGCGATCCTGGTCTTGTTCTTCTGGAGAGTCAGATCTGACGGTGGAAGATCGTTGTGCACTATTTCGTTCGTGCACTGTCGAGTCTGAAGAGATCGGGTTAGCCCGCCGGCTGTCCGTTCGGACCCACCGCTCGAACAACCGACGGCCCCGATCCTTTTGGGAGGAGAAGGAAATCTGTGGCAAGCACCGCGTTTCTTTCTCGATCAGGTGAAAACGACATAGAGACACACGGCGAACACGGTGACGTACACAGCCATAGTCATGGCCAGCAAACCGGATCACCCCCTTCCAGTCTGATGATTCCTCGTTTGTTCAGGAAGTCAGACCGTTGGGTGGGGACTTGTTGCGCGCCAAAATGTTTGCTCAGGTGTCGAATGTGCTGACGCAAATGGTCGCGGGGTACGCGTCAAGGACCAAAGCTGAACGACTAAGCCACTAAGACATCAGGGAAGGCTGGACTTCGTTATGTCTGGCTGTTCTTCGTGCCTTTGGTGCCATCGTGGTTCACGGCTTTGGTTGGTCGTTGTGGTTTGGGAACGCGCACCCTGGCATTAGGGGTTGAAGATGTTGACGTAGATAGTCGCGGTTGCAAATTCGACCGCAGAACTGACCGAGTTGCCCGTCGACTCAGGCACAAAGCCCTTGGTGCCGGATGGCTTGGGCTTGGAAGAAGCCTGATGAAACGCCTCGGAGAAACGCCGAAAATCGTTAGCAGATTTCAGGCTAATGAAGGTTGTCTTGGCGAGCGATTTGGTTGAGACGCCCGGCAACTCCATTGGCTGACCCGTCCAGAAGGCTTTGACCATGTTGCACCCGGCAGGTGGAAGAACCTCGAATTCGAATGCTGCACCGGGAGGAGGTACTTCGATCTTGCGGTCTTTCTCCACATGTGTATCACGCTCGAACTTGTTGGGGAAGAGGCAAGTCCCTCCGCCTTCACCATCAACAGCAACCAAACACAAGTAACCTCCCAGCGCTACTTCGACCTCAAAGACGATGCTGTCGCCGCGTGAGTGATAGAAGTCAGACTGCCCTCCCTTTACGCGCAGCGTTAGGACATCGTCACGACACGATTCTATGGCCTGTAGCCAGTGCCATGCTATTTCTGATTGGATTTGCGTTGCCAACTCATTGACCACAAACGCCAGGCTGCCGGAGTACTTCTTGATGAGCGTTTCTGATTTTCGGGCCAAGGCTAGTTCGATGTCTTGGCCTGTGTAGCTTCCAACAATCAGGCGATCTGCTTCAGCAGCGGTGCTCACTACAGCCACGTTGCTCATGCTGTCGATCATCGTGATCAGCTCACTTGGCGGCAAGGCCTCCCGATCATCCTCGTAGAAGGCGATCCACACCCTCAGGTCGCCGGGAGCTTGTTCTTGGGGCACCGTCTGTAAGTGGACATTTGCGGGGGCGTTGTTCAGGCTGCTGGTCAGTGGAACCGCATCGATCTTGTCTGAACGATTGGGGACTAGGGTGGCTGTTGCTTCGAGGCCATCGGAATTCTCGATCCTCGCTAGGCCGCCGATGCCGCGGTCGCGTACCTCGATGTGCACCATGTCGCCTGGGCTGAGCCCATCCAAAGCTCCTCGGTCGAGTCGGATTTTGCCGTTTGCATCGAGGCGAGCCGATGCCAATGGAGACGTCAAGGATCGTCCCAGAAATGGCAAGTCAAACTGTCTCTCCGCAGCGAGGCATTCGGGGCGTTGCTCAAACTGGTACGGACTGTCAGCCAGGCGCCGCTCTACGAAGGCGTCCAGTTCGCGATGAGATATGTAACCGTCAGAATCGGAATCCGCCCGACCGCTGAGTGCTTGCAGCAACATGTAGGTAAAGGCGCCGTGGTCTACCAGTTTGCCGCCGATTAGGAATTTGGTGGCTGACGCTTTTTGAAAGTCCATGCAGGCTGTGTGCAGCACATGATCCAAATCGCGTGCGACAGTGATGCCCTTGGTATTCCAGGTTCTTGCCTGAAGGCTCTTGGTGCTGTGACTGGGCGGCGAGAGATACCGCGTGCGCACGGTGCCAGCCGATACGGTGGGCGAATCTATGAGGCGACCACCAATCGATTTGGTCACCGTGCCGGAGTGGCAGGCGTCGATGATCACCGTCAGCCGATCAGCCGGCACGTGGTCAAGGATGCGGCCCAATTCGTCGTCGAGGATCCCATTCTCTCCGGTGGCTTTGACGTAGTCAGCCGGGCATAGCACTTCGTCACGGTGGTCGTCGGTCTCGTCGCCGTCGAGGTCGGGCACATGGGAGCCGTGGCCCGAGAAGTAGAAGAGCAACTGATCGTCCGGCTTGACGTTGCCCACCAGCCAGTCACGAAGCTCGTTTAAGATCTGCTGCTGCGTCGCCTTGCGGCCAATCAAAGTGTGGACTTCGCTATCAGTCACGCCGAAGCGTTTCTTCAGTACATCAGCCAGGGCGGTGACGTCGTTGCCGGCGCCGACAGGATCATCGATGGTTGAATCGGCGTAATCATCGACCCCAACCAGCAGGATGCGAGTGTCAGCCCCAGCGTACGGCGTGACCAACAGTGCCATGCATACTGCCCACTTCCATGGATGTGCCAGGTGAACGATCATGGGCCACCTTCCGAAGTCTTCGGGTCAGGGTTGATGATGGTCAGCCATTGGCGGATCTCGGCAGCATCGTGGTCACCGGGGGCTAGCTCAAGTACCTGCTGCCAGCAGGCGACAGCATCTTTGAGTCGACCAAGCGCTTCGAGAATCAAGGCCCGGTTGACCAGGCAATCCACGCATGATGAGTCGAGAGTGATCGCCCGGTCAACGGATAACAGGGCCGGCGCAAACTTCTTCTGGTAGTACAACGTGGTGGCCATCGCACCGTGATAGGTCGCGTTGTTCGGGTCGAGTTGGATGGCTGTGGCGAAGGCGTTAACGGCGGCTGGGTAGTCTGCTTGCAACCACCGCACCCGGCCGAGCCGGAACCAGTGGACCGCGCTACCCGGATCTTGCTGAGTCTTGGCCTGCAAGTCATCCGCCAGGCTGTCGAACGCTTCGGCGTCGGGCATGGGCTCGGTGGACAGAGTATGCCGCTTTACGATGCCGATCAGCGGACTGTAGGTGAGTCGCCGCAGCTGGGGCACGTCGTCGATGCTCATCGTCGCGATGGTGGGGCCGGATGTTGGGCGCTCCAAGGTTGTCAGGTAGAACCCAGCCATCACCACGATGGCCACGGCTGCGGCGAGGGCATAGTGCCGGGGCTGTAGTCGGAAGATCAACGATCTAGGCGCAACGTCCGCTGACGCCGGGATGGAGATTCCGTCGTCCCAGTCGGTAATGACCTCAGAGGTCCGTCGCCGGCACGATGAACAGCTTCGGGCGTGGGCCAGTAGAGAATCTCGCCCGCCTGGGTCGAGTAACCCAGTCTCCAGCACTGCCCAGGTGTTCTCATCAGGGCAGTCATCACCGCCCGAGCCGCCGCTTTCGTATTCAGCAGCCATGAAGGAGATCAGTTTGTCGTCGTTAGAACTCATATGTCAAAACTCAAGGATGGGTGGCCGACCCAGTCAGATTTTTACGCGTCCAGGGGGCTTTGCCCCCTGGACCCCCAAAAAAAGGGTAAAAGAAACAAAGGGAAAAGGGTTAAGTCCCCACCGCGACACGGAACCCAATGAAGCGGTCGCGGGAGCCGGACGACGCCCCCGTGGCGACCGCCGAGCGGCAGTTCTGCGGAAAGTAGTGCCAAGAGCCGCCCCGAAGAACACGGCTCTCGCTATTGCCAGCCGTCCAGGCGCTTCCGTCCGTCGGGGCACCGTTGTAGCTGTCATGCCATTTGTCCTCGCACCACTCCCAGACGTTTCCGTGCATGTCGTACAAACCAAA
>JAJDDP010000004.1 GCA_029260235.1 Phycisphaerae bacterium
CTCGGGGCTGATGATCCATCGAGGTTGGGTGTGGATGCACCGCGCATAGACTGGTTCGAAAATTCCCGCCGTGCAGTCGTCACGCACCGCCAACGCTGCGTGGAGCAGGCAGGCCGCTTCAAGACCCTGGCACCTGATCGATGGGGGCTAAGCGCTTGTGCCGGTCGTGATGGTTACATCGTGCCGGAGATCCAACCTAATCTCAGTGGGGCTGATCGTTGGCACGAAGGCACGGTGGCGCCGTACGTCGCAGCCTCGTCAATCATGTTTGCCCCGCGGTTGAGCATGGCAGCGCTGCGGGCCTTTCGGCAACAGAAGGGACCGGATGGGAAGCCTTTTGTATGGCGCGATCCAGCTGACGGTGGTTATGGCTTTGTCGATGCGTTCAATCTCGATCAGGGCTACGCCAGTGATGACTATGTGGGCATCGACCACGGGCCGATGTTGTTGAGCATTGAGAACGCCCGAACCGGACTAGTTTGGCGCTTGTTCATGCAGAACGATATGGTCCGAAAAACCGTGGCTAGGCTACGCCTGGAGCCAGATTCAGCCGGGACTCAAAAACCTGCCACGCCAGCGAAGCCGACATCAAGACCGAATCCCAATTGACCCGAATAGGGCTGTCTAGGTATAATCAGAACGGATGAAAACGCTTTCATCTTCATGCAGCCCCCTTGAGGGGACAGAATTACCCATTCGGCTCGGGTGACTCAATGTGATGGGTCAAAGGATGCTTCAACTACAATGTCGCGCATGAAAACAGAGGACCCCGCCGCCGTCCGGGCGTCAGAAGTGGGAAACCGTTTTGGCCACTTTTCGGCTGACGGGACCGAATTCTGTATCACTGATCCAGCCACACCCCGCCCTTGGGTCAACATTATCTCCAATCCTCGTATCGGGCTGGCCGTAAGCCAGACTGGCAGCGGGTTCACCTGGATCGAAAACTCGCAGTTGGCGGTTATTACCCGGTGGCAGCAGGATCTTCGGCACGACTCATCCGGCAAGTTCCTCTATGTGCGTGATTTGGATTCCGACGAAGTCTGGTCGCTTTCCCCGGCGCCAACTTCGTGTCAGTTCAAGAATTATACCTGCCGACATGGCCTGGGCTACACGACCTTCGAACTCGAATATGCGGGGATCCGCTCAGAGTGGACGCTGTTCTGCCACACGGATCTGCCTGCCGAGCTTTGGCAGGTACACATCACTAACCTGACCGATCAACCGCGACGTCTTGAGTTGTGCTCGTACCTAGAATGGAACTGCGGCATTACCCCGTCTCCGCGGCGGGAGTTCGGCAAGCTTTTCATCGAGACCGAATTTGACGGATCCCGAGGAGCCATCCTGGCGCGGAATCACATGTGGGAGGTGCCCTCCGAACAGCACGGCCATTGGAACACATGTTTCCCATTCATCAGCGCCTTTGCAGGGACCGAACCTGTTCTATCAGCGCAGGGCGACAACGCATCCTTCGTCGGATGCTACAACGACCTCAAGAGGCCTGAGGCGCTTTGCCAAGACGTTTGGAAGCCGCAGTTTGGCAGGCACGAAGACCCGATTGCCGCCATACGGTGTACGTTCCCGCTTCGACCTCTTGAGTCGCGTGAGGCTGGTTATGTGCTGGCGATGGAGGAATCCTCTACGGCAGCCACTGACTTGCTCTCCAATTTGTGCCAGCAAGATGTGATCGGCAAGTCCCTTGAGAAGGTCAAGGCATCATGGCATGACCGGCTTGCAAAATCACGCATTGAGACACCAGATGCTTCATGGAACCACCTGGCCAATGATTGGTTGCGATACCAAGCTATCTCCAGCCGAATTTGGGGACGTTGCGGCTACTACCAACAGAGCGGCGCATACGGATTCAGAGATCAATTGCAGGATTCACAAATCTGGTTGGGCATCGACCCGCACAAATGCAAAGAGCAGATTAGCTTGCATGCCGCCCACCAGTTTTCCGACGGCTCGGTCTATCACTGGTGGCACCCGCTGTCAGAGCAGGGCTTGACCACAAAGATGACCGACGACCTGCTCTGGCTGGGTTTTGTCACCGCCAACTACATCAAGCAAACCGGCGACTTCGAAATCCTGCAAGCCACCGCCCCGTTCCTGGATGACCAGCGGCCCAGTTCGCTCCGAGACCACATTGACCGCGCTTTTGGCCGGGTATTCGACCGAACCAGCCCACGCGGGTTGCCCTATATCGGAGCTGGAGATTGGAACGACGGGCTTAGCGGCGTCGGCTTGAATGAAAAGGGCGAGTCCATCTGGCTGGCGCAATTCCTTGCCGGGTTGTTGGCTGAATGGTCTCAGATCTACCGTCGGACGGGTGATGAACATACCGCCTTGGAGTTCGACGACCGGAGAGAAACGCTCGTATCAGCCATCAACACACACGGCTGGGATGGCTCTTGGTACAGCCGAGCGACGCTTGACGATGGAACCATCCTAGGCAGCGCCCAGAACCGTGTTGGCCAAATCTTCTTGAATGCTCAGACGTGGGCAGTCTTGAATGACGTGGCTCCGCCGGACAGGGCTGCGTTGTGCATGGAAGCGGTACGCGAGCATCTGGTCAGCGAGGCCGGTGCCCTATTGCTAGCCCCTGCGTTCGACACCCCTGTGCCCGAGATTGGTTACATCACCCGGTACGCGCCGGGCCTGCGTGAGAACGGCGGCGTGTATACCCACGCAGCAACTTGGGCGATTGCGGCGGCCTGCAAGGTCGGCGACGCGCAGTTGGTGGATCGCCTGCTCAAGGCCATCAACCCTACCAACAAGAATCCGGATAAGTATTGGGCGGAGCCTTATGTAACTCCGGGCAACGTGGATGGCCCGGACTCGCCCCACTTCGGTCGCGGCGGATGGACTTGGTACACCGGTTCAGCCACATGGCTGCACAGGGTGATGACCCATTGGGTACTGGGCGTTCGCCCTGAATGGGATGGTTTGCGAATTGCGCCCTGCATGCCTCCCAGTTGGGACCGCGCATCGCTGACTTGTTCGTATCGGGGCCATACGTACGACGTGTCAATCCAGCAACACAAGCCTCGCTCAGACCGCGGCAAGGTGTCGGTCGAGGTAGACGGTCGCCAGCTCCCATCAAATCTCATTCAGCCGCCGTCGGCGGCAGATGTCAAACGACACGAAGTGCGCGTCATGCTGTCATGAATTCCTCGTGCGCGTCTTTCCGGTGAGAAGAGGCGGCGTCCTGAACCGCCCGCCGTTTCAACGCGGCCTCCCGCCTCAGGCCGACGGCGCGGGATCGTCGGCATCGCGGCACTGGGCGAGAAGTTGTTTGATCTCGTAGGCGCGGTCCTCGGTCAAGGGGTAGTTGGAAAGCAAGAAGTAGCCCACGCCGCAAAGCAGGGCCGGCAAGCTGATTTCCCAGAAGCGCAACCAAAACAGCGTGCTGTCGCTTTGGTGCAGGATCTTCTCGTCAAAGCCGGTCGACTGCAGGAGAATTCCGGCGACCAGATAGGCCGACGAGACCGCAAACTTCATCCACCAGCTATACACGGCTGAGTAGCTGCCCTCGCGGCGCACGCCGTTCTCGAGTTCGTCTTCATCGCAAATGTCGGCGATCATGGCGCCGGCCATGGTGAAGAGCACGAGCATCCCGATGGAAATCAGCACGGTGGGGATCAAGGTCAACCATGGGTACGTCGGATTGTAGCAGACGATTTTGAGCAGGCAGCCCATCATCATCGCTACGACTGACAGCTGCACCGTGCGGGCCTTGCCCAGGCGGGCACTGCACCACGTCATGGGGAACACCGCGATGAGGGCGGCGATAGCCCAAGCGGTCCCGTTGATGCCCATCATCTTCGAAGCGGCGTCTTTCGCACCGTCGAAAAGATAGTAGATCATGATGTAGTTGGAGAAGCCGTTGACGAAGTTGAAGCCGGCGGCCACGACGAAGACAATGCCGATCAAACGAAGGTAGGTCCGGTTCTTCATGGTAGCCTTGATGCTGGGCCAGAATCGGATCTTCTCCTGCTTCTGCACCTGGACGAACTTTTGTTCCTTGCACACCACGCCGCACACCAAGGCCGAGGTAAGAATGATGACCGCGACCGCGACACCGACCGTCTTCATGCCCTCGACTTCGTTCGCAAAGAAGTCCAGGTTCGCCAGGTGGTACAGCCACGGCGTGAGAATGGCGAACATGTTGCCGATGAAGCTGCCGTAGGCGAACAACCGCGTCCGCTCATGGTAGTCGTTGCTCATCTCATACCCCAAGGCAACCAAGGGCACCGAGAAGATCGTGACAGCCGTGTAAAACAGCAGGCTCATCGCGAGGTAGTAGCCGAAGATCCCGTACTCGCTCAGCCCGCGCGGAACGGTCCAAATGAGCACGAACGTGATGGCCACCCCAAATCCACCGATGATGAGGTAGGGTCGTCGCCTTCCCCAACGCGTGCGCGTGTTGTCCGAAATGTAGCCGGCAATGGGGTCGGAGATCGCGTCCCAGAATCGGGGAATCATTTGGGCGATGCCCAGCAGGATGGGGCTCACTCCCAGCCCGATGTTGTAAATCAGATTGGTGAGTTGCGCGACCGCGTTGACGAATGCGATCGGCGTAGCCATCCCCAAGCCGAACGCCACCTTCTGGGTAACCGGAATCCGATCGGCAGCCGCGGTCTCATGGTGCGTCGAATCGGACATAGGCGACGGGTCAACTACGTTCAGGGGAGGTTCGGGAAACCAACTAGGGAATCGATCTAGGGCACGTCAAAAAGCCGATCGAACACAGCCGTGTCGCACAAATCGACGTCCCCGTCTTTGTCGAGATCGGCTTCGTCATGCTGCGCTTGCGTGCAGCCCACCTGGGGAGTGCCAATACCTGGCCCGGCCAAGCAGCCGGCGAAAACGGCGTGATCATCCAGCTCAATGAGGCCGTCGTTATCAAAATCGGAACTGAGGGTCCAGCCTGCGGCAAGTATGGCTGGACGAATCTCTGGATTGGCCATGAACAAGTTCCAGCACAGTGCGCTACGATAGTTTTCGATCATCACGATGATCGGTCCCTGGTCGATGGCTAGAAATGTGTCTGAGATCCAGTTCTCTTGTAGGTTGATTGCGTCGAGAAACCCATAGGTGCTGAATAGAGCCGGCCCGAAGGTATCGTAAAGATAGCGCGTGGATTTCAACGATTCACTGGGTACAAATGGCATGGCGCTCAGTGCAGCAGTGGGGGAGATGGTGCCAACGTCGTTCAGTGGCGAGTGGGCCAGATAATCCCAGGGTGGCGGGGAGGTACTGGCCGTCAATCCCCACATCCAGGCGTTGTAGCCTTCAAAGTTCAAAGGGTTGGCGTCCGCATAGGCTTGATGAATCAGCGATATATTGCGGCTGTTCACAAAATAGTCCGTAAACCCATCCTGTTTGTAGCGCGGATCGAATCCTAAGAACGAATAATGGGTAAAGAACAACGGGCCACCGACCGGCGGGCCCACCGGCTGTTCGATGCCGAAGTAAAAGCTGCCATTGGCGTAGCCGGCAGGCGCAGCCCAACCACCCAGATAGCTGGATGCAGGCATGAAGTGCGTCGGCGATGCCATGGCCAACAAATAGACGATCATGGCTTCGTTGTATCCGGTCACGGTCATGTTCAAGGCCCAACCGAAATCAGGCGACCAGTGCCAGTACAAAACATCACTGCCTGCGAAGCGCCGATACCAATCCCATTCTACGCCTTCCCACATCGACGTAGCCCGGTTGCGGATTTCGGTCTCCACCGGATCCACCGTGTCGTCGAAGTATTGCCGTACGGTCAAGAAACCCTGACACAGGTAGGCCGTCTCGACCAAGTCGCCACCGTTATCCTGTGGCCCGGCGAAGGCTATGGTGGCTCCGGTATTGCCGTCGATCCAGTGCGACCATGCTCCGTGATAGCGCACGGTCGATTCGTCCAGGAAGGTGAGCATCTCCAAGATGCGCTGGGCGGCCGCAGCCCGGGTCACGAACCCGCGCTCCACGCCTACGACGATGGCCATCAACCCCATGCCCGTGCCGCCGCTGGCGGTAATGTTGCTGGCGTGTCGAAACCCTTCGCGGGTCAGCTTGCTTACCGGATGAGCAAAATCCCAGAAGTAATCAAAAGTCGCTTCTTGGACCATGGTCATCAAGTCATCGTCGGTCATGCCGTTGTATTGCACCGACACAGTATTGGTGGGATCAGTTTCAACTCCATCAATTACAGCTGTGACGAGATAGTGGTACGCTCCCCCCGGCGCCACGCCAAGTTCGACAAAGCTGTTGTCAGCCTGAGGCACGGGTGTCAATTGAACAAACGGATTGCCCGGTGCATCCGATCTGTAAACGTGGTATCCATCCAGACCGGCATCGGACACCCTATCCCAAAGCAATTCGTTGCGGTCGGCAAAGCCGATGGCCACCAGACCCGTCGCCTGCGTGGTCCCTCCCGGCTGAACCAAGCGCAAGTTGTCCACATAGGCGGTACCCGTAGCCCCGGGCATGCCCTCGAAAACAACCGCCCAAATTTGATTCAATCCGATTTGCGAACGCGTCGAAACGTCCATCGAGATCGTTGTCCACACGCCAGTCGCTACTGGCAATCCTGTGCCTGATTGCCAGTTGTCCGGCGGACTCCAGTTGGTGCTCCAGATGCCCATTACTGCGGGCATGGCCGACGCCGTGGCGATGTACACGTCAGCCAACAATTGCTCCTGCCCAGCTAAATCATAGGTCGATGCCGACCAATCGTGCCGAAATTCCACCTTGCCGTCTTCACCGGAAAAATCCACTTTCAGCAAGTAATCCCCATCGGTTGCTAGCGGTGCTCCAGCCGTGCCTCCCTGCAGCATCGTCACCGTCAGCCCGGTATCGGCTCCGCCGGGGGTGACCGTCAGATCGACCTCAGTCGGTTCATAACTAGCCAGCGGAGTAACGATCTGCGCACAGGCACTTTGTCCCCAGGCAGCAACTGCTGCGCCAAGGACCACCTGCCAGACGAAGCCGGCACGCCAGCGCAATCTAGTGCCATGTAGCGTCACTGTACCACTCCTGTTTCAATCTCCGTCGGTTCAAGCCCGCCGGCGCGAATGACATTGGCGTACCAATGACCGCTGGCTTTGATGGTACGCTTCAGCGTGCCGAAGTCACAGCGGATCAGCCCGAATCGCTTTGAAAAACCCAGCGACCATTCCAAATTGTCCATCAACGTCCAGGCGAAATACCCTCGCAAATCCACACCGTCGGCCACCGCATCTGACGCGGCAGCCAGGTGGTCGCGGAGGTAGGCGATCCGATCCTGATCGTCCACATAGCCCGCCTCGTCGGGAACATCGGCCATGGCTGCACCGTTTTCGGTGACATAGACCGGCAGTGAGGGATATCGCTTGCTCATCCAGCACAAAAATCGCCGCAACCCCTGTGGAACGATGGGCCAATCCATCTCGGTGTGCTCCAGCTTCGGCTGAGCTACGACCTCTAGCTCCATGGCTCCGTTGCCCGGAGCTGACTGAATGACGTCGCTCGTGTAGTAATTCAAGGCTAGGTAATCCATGGACCCGGTGAGCAGCAACCTATCCTCTGTCGAAAAGTCCGGTAGAAGATCGCCCAGACGTTGGCGCATCACTGCGGGGTAATCGCCGTAGTGGGCCGGGTCGGCGAACCAGCCTGCAAAATTCTGCATGGCCCGTTCGGCTGCTTCAACGTCGGCAACCTCATCGCTGGCTGGACGCCTGCTGCCACCATTGATCGCTAGACTGATCTGGCCAGTGCCATTTATTGACGCCCGGTAGCGGGCCGCCGCATAGGCGTGGCCCCGCAGCAAGTTATGTCCGACGCGGTAGCCAAGCGGGACATCACTAATTCCTGGCGCATGAATCCCGTGGAAGTAGCCGCCGTCGACGATGCACCACGGCTCGTTTATGGTCAGCCAGTACGCAACCCTATCACCAAGTCGATCAAACAGCACCGACGCGTAGTCGGCAAATATCTGGGGCAAGTCGGCATGAGCCCATCCACCCAATTCCTTTTGCAGTGTGCTGGGCAAGTCCCAATGGTACGCGGTGACCAGCGGTTCGATGCCCGCATCTTTCAGGCCGTCCACCAGGCGATCATAAAAATCCAGACCGGCTTGGTTGACCGGACCACGACCATCCGGCAAGACTCGCGACCAGGACGCGCTGAGACGATAGGCCTTCAAGCCTAGCTGCTTCATCAACTCGATGTCTTCTTCGAGGCGATGGTAATGATCACAAGCCACCTCTCCGGTGGCGCCAACGCAATTGTCGGGGCCGTCGCAAAAATCATCCCAGATGCATGCGCCCCGGCCGTCGATCCGAGAACCCCCTTCGATTTGGTAAGCAGCCGTAGCTGCTCCCCAGATGAAATTGTTTGGAAACGTGCCCATTAGCTTGCAATACCTATCAGAATCAACGCCACACCCTAATCATAGCGATTCAGCTCAAGAATTCCTTCGACAAGGCAAACAGTCCGATTTCGCAGTCCCTTCAGGGCCGGGATTGCACATAAGATACTGCCATAAAGCAAGTTAAGTTCGTTCTGGTGCCGATGGACGGCGGTGCCTCGACAATTCCCTTGTCCCCTATGAGGATAACCTTGAATGAAAGCGCTTGCAATGATTTTCTTGCATGCGTATAGTAGGGGATAAAGAGCGGCTGGCTGAGTGTCTGACAAACCGTCGGCGTCTGCCGCGAATGGAAGCAGATTTGGTTGTCTCTAACGCTTGGTAGGAGGAGGAATGATGACGAACAACTATCGCAGGTGCTATTCGGGCGCCGGACAAGCCTTAGTTTTGGTGGCGGGACTGATGATCATTGTCGGACAGGTGGCTGCTGCACCCATTGCGGGTTCCGAGAGCGCGGTTATCAAGACGCGCATTTTCAATGACGATCCTGATTCAACGGTGACTTTCGGCGATAGCTACCCTGCCTCAATTTTCATTCAGGACGCCGTGCTTGATGGCGGCAACGGTGGGACAACAGGCTTTGCCAATTTGCATAACTGGCGTTTTTCAGAGAACGACTTCACCGCAGCGCTGTTCAACAACGCCGATAGCTACTCCTATTCATCAGACCTCGTGATCAGCGGTGCGGGCAACGGCGAAGCCGGTCTATCACTTTCGCCCTGGTGGTCACAGGATGTGGACGGCCGCCTCAATGTCCGCTCAACCGATGGAGAGATTGCCGCATTTGGTGGCCGACTCCCGTTCTTCAGTTTCACGGGGAGTTTCGGCATCAACTACGCCAAAGGCGACACGATCAATCTCGGGGTTGACTACAAGGCGAACGGCCTGTCACTGCTCGATCCGGCAACAGTTGAGTACTTGGTTTCCTACAATGGAACAGACTACACGAGCGGCCCACTAAACTTCGACGAAGGTAACCCAGCCGAGGGCTTCGGGTCGTGGGGCGCTCTGGACAGCGCACAGGCAGGTGGATACATGCAGGCCTTCATCGACATCGGTAACCCCAGCAACTTGTTGCGCGCCGAATGGGGAAGCATCGCCTACGCTCCCGAGCCGGCATCGTTGTCATTGTTGGTGCTGGGCGGCTTGGCGATGGTGCGGCGAAGGCGCTAGCAGAAAACCCGTCACCTGGATGTGGGATAGAGGCATGGAGGCCTACTCATGTGCGCTAGCTCCAAGGTGCTAGGTGGCGGCAGACGGTGGAGGTGTGTGGGGAGGGTGGAACTGAGCGCAAGCCAAGGAACGAGTGCCATGGTTGCACCGAGTCGCAAACGAGCTTTCACGCTGATCGAACTGCTCGTGGTGGTTTCCATCATCGCCTTGCTGATCGCCATTCTTCTTCCGTCGCTCCAGCGGGCCCGCACCCAGGCCAAGGACGTGGTCTGCCGGTCCAACATGCACCAACTCGGAGTGATGATCCACTACTACCTTGAGGACAGCCAAGACCGGTTGCCGTGGATGCTGGGGACCAACCTTGGAAACGGCCCCAATAATGCACCGTTCCACCAGTACTACCAGATCTTCCACAACCTGCCTTATAGCATGGACTTAAATATCTACAGATGTCCGATGGCGGGAAGCGTCAAGAAGAACAACAAGGAGTTCGGCTTCTCCACGCCAGCCAGAGACACAAAGGGGGCGGTAGGCTCGACCAACGGTTATGTGCAGGGACAGGGCGGGACCAGCTATTACCGGGTTCAGTCTGCCAACAGCCTTTTTCTCGATCTTTGGCAGCGCAAGACCTGGCCGTGGATCCAGCCAACCGGCGCCACAGTTCCCGAATTGTTCACAGAATACTGGTACAATGACTGGAGCGAAGGAGCAGCTAACGCCTCCGGCGAGATCCCGGCCATCAGCGGCGGCAAGGTCAACCGCATCCCGTTTCCGCAGTTGGCGGTGTTGATGTCCGACGCGGTTCAATGGAACCCGCGACACAACAAGGGCTCGCACTTCCTGTTCCTCGACGCTCACGTCGAGCGCATTACAGCTGCGAATTACATGGATCCTGAAGCGGCCGGCACAGCAACGGGAAGGGATCGCGACTCCTTCGGCAACCGACCCTATTGGGCCTGGGGCCTGGGGAAGAACATCATAGGAGACTAGCGGTTTGAGAGGAGGTCACTTCGATGTGGCGTTCGATCATGCCGAGGGAAGGAAGCACCATGAATACTCGAGTCATCGCTGGGATTCTTCTGGCAGCAGCCGTCGGCTGCACATCCACCGCTTGGGGCGCTGTTAACGTCCTTCTGAACGGCTCCATGGAGTCCGGTGACGGAGCGGCAGGCCTGGACCCGTTCGTCCCTGCCGATTGGACCCGTTTCGGGGCGGTGATCGAACGGTCGGCTGAAGCCAACCTCGTACCCGCAGGCAGCGGTCACGCCCTCAAGGCATTTGCCAGCGAACCTCAGGAAGGCGCCTACCAGGAAGTCCCCGCCGTCCCAGGTCAATCCGTCTCAGCCAGCGCCAGCATGTTTTCCCGTTCTGCCGACCTGATCAGCGGAGACGCCCAAGCAGGTATCGTTCTTGAGTTCTACAACTCCCTTGGCAACCTACTGGGCTCATCCAACATCGACTTCGCCATGAACGGTGCGTCGCCGGGAGACACCTGGATCCCAGCCTCAGTGGGACCGGCGGTTGCCCCAGCTGGCACCGTAGTCGCTCGAATGACCTGCGTATGGGTGTGGAGTGGCAGCGCCACGGGCTCTGCCTATTGGGACGACTGCTCGCTCAACATTGATGGTGGGGCCAACCTATTGCTCAATGGAGATTTTGAGCAGGCCGGCGTGGGAAGCAATTCCCCTAACGGGATCGATGACTGGCAAGGATTTGAGGACCAACGAAAATCGTCTGACTTTGCCGACCACGGCAACTTCAGTGTGCGCATGGGATCCGAGGCGACGTTCTCAGGTCTGTTCCAAAGCATGGGGACACTCATCGGAGGCGAACGTATTCTCCTCAAAGCCAGAGTGTACCACTCATCAGCCGATCCGCTGGACCCGGCTGCCCGAGCAGGCATCAAGCTTGAATTCTCTCCCCCGCAAGGCGGCACGTTGCCACCACCCGAAGAGAATCTACCTTTTGGCGACACGTCCCCGCAGGACTCCTGGGAATTCGTAGAGATCAGTACCAACGGCCTGTTGGTACCCGATGGAGCCACCATCGCCCGTGTCGTGATGATCTATGCAGGCCAAGCCCTTTCCACCGGTGCGGTCTACTTTGACTCCGCTTTCGCCGAATTGGCCAGCGCCCCCGCCGTCAACCAGTTGACCAATGCTAGCTTTGAAAACGGTCCGGGCGGGCTGAATGGTATCGACGATTGGACGGAATTTGGCGGGTCAGCCACGGCCCAAAAAAGCGTCTTTGAAGTGCCCGGGGAAAACGGGCTAGCCAGCGTGAAAGCGCAGGGCACCGATTTTTCAGGAGTCTTTCAGGAGATCGCAGTGACCCCCGGCGATACATTGGATGTCACAGCGTTCCTCCGAATGGCCTCCACCAACCCCATGGTGTCCGCATCAGCTGGCGTCAAAGTCGAGTGGGTCGGTGGGACCGTACCCCCTGACGTAGACATTACCCCAGGCGCCAGCAACAACACAATCGTCGCGGCGAGCCCCACCGATCAGTGGATTGATTTGTTCGTCGATTTCACCATGCCCCCGGGCACCGAAGCCGACGGACAGCTCACCACCCTGATGGCCAGCGGCGGAGCGCTAACCGGAGCTGCCTACTTCGACTCCTGTGAAGCGATCGTGCTTAACCGCTTCGACGGGGCCGATTCTGACGGCGACAACGATCAAGATCTCTTCGACTTCGCCGGACTACAAAACTGCTATTCGGGGTCGGGCGTCACACCGCTAGAGTGGAGCTGCACTGTCTTCGACAATGACGACGACGACGACATCGACGAGCTGGATTATCAATTCTTTGAGCCCAGATTGACGGGCCCTTAGGTTCGGCTCATTCGAAGAAATAGCAGGCCCACCCGCGAGCGCTCAACGGGCTATACTACACCTCAGATCCTCTGGGGCTGTAGTTGGTTGTGTTGGAGTTAGATTGCGTTTCGCGAGTTTACCCATGCCGCTCATACAGATGAGAACCGTGTACTTGAAACTTAGCTTGAACTTCACAGCGTTTGGCAGGTGGATAGCCTCAGTCGCCGCGATAGCGGTCTTGGTGATTACTTCGCCAGCCCTCTCAGCAGCCATTCCGCCCGAACCAGCAAGCACCGCGTTGCAATTGGAAGCGATGCTGGGTCGGATGACGCTACCGGAGAAACTGGGGCAGCTAACGCTGGAGTGGGGTGGTCGAATCAACGACACCAATCCCCAGATAGCCCAGTCCAAGACTGAAGAGTTGCATACGCTGATTCGAGAGGGAAAGATCGGTGCGTTCCTCGGCGCCCATGGCGCAGCCTACACCAACGAATTGCAGAAAATTGCAGTCGAGGGAAGCCGCCTGGGTATTCCCCTGCTGTTCGGCAACGATGTGATTCACGGCTACAACACGATCTTCCCCATACCGCTGGCTGAAGCATGTACATGGAGCCCGGAACTTGTAGAAGCCGCCGCAGCTGCCGCAGCTGCAGAGGCGAGAGCCAGCGGCACGCGTTGGACATTTGCCCCCATGGTGGATATTGCCCGCGATCCACGTTGGGGGCGTGTGGCTGAAGGGTCCGGTGAAGATCCCTACCTTGGTTCGGTGATGGCGGCCGCCCGGGTTCGCGGATTTCAGGGCGACGACCCATTCGCTGCAGACAAGGTGCTGGCTTGCGCCAAACACTATGTAGCCTACGGAGCAGCCGAGGGAGGCCGCGATTACAACACGGTGGATTTGTCACGGCGTACCTTGCGGGAGATTTACCTGCCGCCGTTCCAAGCGGCAGTCGAGGCCGGTGTCGGCTCAATTATGAGCGCCTTTAATGAGATCAACGGTGTACCGGCCACCGCCAACCGCTTCGCCTTGACTGACGTGTTGCGCGGGGAATGGAATTTCGACGGCTTTGTCGTCAGCGACTACAACTCGGTCGGCGAACTGGTGCCCCATGGGTATGCCGACTCCCCAGCCCGAGCGGCAGCATTGGCCATCCTGGCGGGCGTAGACATGGATATGTGCTCGAAAACCTACTCGGCACACCTTCAGGAAATGACGCAAGATGGCACCGTGTCAGACAGCGTAATCAACGAAGCCGTGCGCCGCGTGCTGCGAAGCAAACTGCGAATCGGATTGTTCCAACAACCCTACGCGGACCCAGCGGTCGAAGCTTCGCTGCGATCAAGCCAAGCGCATCAAGAACTTGCCCTCAGCCTGGCGCGTAGCTCGATCGTTCTACTAAAAAACGAGGGAAACCTGCTGCCCTTGCGGACGGACTTGAGAACGCTGGCGGTCATCGGCCCTCTAGCCGACGATACAAAGAATCCGCACGGCACTTGGGCGGGCATCGGGGCGGGCGCCGCGGCAGTCACTGTCCTGGAGGCCATCAAAGCGCGGGTTTCGCCCGAAACTTCCGTTCGCTTCGTCAAAGGATGCGATTTGGCGGGGGTTCACGAGGATGACATCACTGGAGCGGTCGCAGTAGCAAGCAAAGCAGATGCCGTAGTTCTCGTTGTCGGCGAACCCGAATCGTACAGCGGGGAGGCACACTGCCGAACCAACCTGCAGCTACCCGGTACTCAGCTGGACTTGGTCAAAGGAGTCCACCGCACCGGCGTGCCGACGATTGTGGTATTGATGAACGGTCGACCTCTTTCTGTCGCGTGGACAGCCGAGCATGTGCCGGCGCTTGTCGAAGCATGGCACTTGGGCGCTCAGAGCGGAAACGCGGTCGCCGACGTGCTCTTTGGTAAGTTCAACCCTGCGGGGAAATTGGCTATCACCATTCCACGCAACGTCGGCCAGGTGCCGATTTACTACAATCACAAGAACACAGGGAGGCCTCCATCGGAAGACCGCTGGACTTCAAAGTACCTGGATACTCCCTGGACACCACTATTCCCGTTCGGGTTTGGCTTGAGCTATACGGAGTTCGCCTACTCTGACCTGCGCATCTCCCCGCTTGAAGCGGACATGGATGACAACCTAGTTTTGAGTGCCACGATAAGAAACAAGGGCGATCGAGCCGGTCATGAAGTCGTCCAACTCTACTTTCGTGACATAGTGGCAAGCATCACTAGACCGGTGAAGGAATTGAAGGGCTTCCGCCGCATCTGGCTTGAGCCGGGACAAGCAACACGCGTGGAATTCAGCCTGCCGGTCCATCGCTTGGGCTTCTACAACTCCCGATCGGAATACGTCGTCGAACCTGGACGATTCAAGGTCTGGATCGGCCCCAATTCAGTCAATGGTTTGGAAGGCGCCTTAACTGTCCAACGGCGCTAGACCAACAGTGGCGGTTGTGACGTGGATGCCGTCAGTATTTCACCACGACATGAGCGGGAACGCCCACCAATCGGACCTCGTGTTCGGTGAACTCTTCATATCGCCGGCCGTTACAAGTCACCGCCTGGATGGGGTGAACGGCTGGCGAGTGCAACACGATTCCGCCGGGGGGCATCTCCAGTGATCCACTGTGGTCCAGCACGAGGTTGCCATCCTCGTAGGCCAATGAATAGGAGATCCGCCCGTACTCCGTGGGAAAATCGACTATCGACACGCCTTCCGGTGCCCCAAGCCACTCCGGGCGCACCCCGGCAGCCAGGACCAGGGCCCCGTCCTGCTCGCGTTCGTAGACGAACATGCTGCGAACCGCGTTAAGGAAATCGGAACCAACCCAGGTATGGGGCATGTCGCCGATGAACTTCGGCGCCTCGGGGTCATGCCACACGACCTCAGCCCAATGCTGGAAGGCCTCTGGGCGCTGGTCTTGGAAGAAGAACTCCAGCAGTTCGTGAGCTCGTTGGACCTGCCCCAACCGGACGAAGGTTCCGACAAGCCGCACTTCGTACGGTGTATAAGCCTCCCACTCGATGTCCCCATCACGCCGCTTTTTGAAGAAGTCATAATACCGCTCGAAGGTATTGGTAAGCTGCGGCTCTGGGATGTTGCCTAGCTCACCACCGGGAAACAGGCCGACGGCCGTGGACGTCGCGTCAAAGTCGCCAAGCTCCACGCAGCCGGGGATGTAGTCGATGCGTTTGATCTGCATGGCCAGTCGCATCGAATCATAAAACGACTTGCTGTATTCATCGCGCAGGGAGCCAAAGCGTGCCACAAGATCGGACCGGTTGAGGATTTCTGCGATTGTCGTCGCATCCTTGAGACCACGAAGAACAAAGAAGCTGTCCCAGTACGAATGCATCGGCTTGGCTGAATAACCTTCGTGGCTGATCGACTCAGGCACGAGGCCAAAGCAGGCCCGCTTGGCTGGGGGGCCGTCCCGGTACTCGGGTGTGAGGCGTTGGTTGCGCAATGACTCGATGTAGTCTACGCCGGCTACCACCGCGTCCAGGTGCCGCGCGAGGAACGCCCGATCACGTGTGAATCGGTAGTACTTCAACAAGGCGTAGATGAACTCTCCAGTACTGTCGTGCTCATCGACGGGATCCGGCCCGCGACTATCAACGACACAGGGCACTTTGCCACTGGGATATTGATAGGTCGCATACCACTCCAGGAACGCCCTCACCCGTTCCGTGTGTCCTGTTGCCAGCAGAGCCGTGGAGGTCAGCGCTCCATCGCGAATCCAGCTTCGCTCGTAAGTCCGCGAACCGGGCTGGATAGCAGGGCCGTCGCTATTCACGAGAATGTAGGATTGGGTGCTCTTGAAGGTGTTGACCAATTCGGCAGCCGACGGTGGAAGTTCGAGCGCGACCTTCATGACCTCAGCCTCCCACTTGGCGCACACCGCTCGCAGGCGTGACTCGAAAAGCGCATCAACGCTCGCGTTGGCCACGCTGGGGGATTGGTCGGCGGCGGCGGCGGCGTAGAACGGCACGGCCAAGACAACACTCTTGGTCTCACCAGGGCCTAAGTCGAAGTCATATCTCATCGCGGCAGACGCCAGGCGAGTAGCGTCGTTGACAGATTGCTTCGGCGGAAGCGTTCCGCAGGCGAGATACTCGACCACGTCACCCTGAGCGAACGAAGCCGCGCCAAAACCCGATGGCCGCGTCCAGGGGACGACTGCTTTGCGCTGGTTAATGAGAATCCTCTCGCCGTTAGAGCTGATCGTCTCGATGCTCGAAGTGCCCCCGGCGATGTTCAAGTCCTGCCATGGCGGCAGTACCTGGAATGGCCTGACCGCCACCGCTAGCGATCCTGATTGGCGTGCTGAGCTGGTGTTCGTTAGGTGGTAGCGGGTTAACAGCACAGACGCCCCTGGAGGCCCGTCCGCGAGAGCCGTAATTCGCAGTTGCAGGGTATCAGTGTCCCAGATGACGGTAGGGACTGGTGCGAACCCCTCGGCAAGCTGCTGCGTAACACGCGCGTCGGCCCAAGTGGTTAGCTTAGTACCTGTCCAAATGAACGGTTCCAGTGTAAAGGCGAGTTTGTCCACCTCCACCGCGCCGTCTGCGCTGACCAGCGCCTCCTTGGCATCTCCTGCAACACCTACGACGGTCCACGGTGTTTGCTCGTTCAAGAAGTAGCGGGGGAACAACCCGCGGCGCGATTCGCCAGCAATCGACTGGAACATAGCGTTGGCTGTGTCAGCGAATTCGACCGGCTTGATCCGCAGGCCACGAAGCCCGACACCCTGGCCTCGACTCGTGCCGGTCACTTCAAGGCGCATCCGCCTTCCTTCTGTATCGGGAAGGCGAACATAATCACGTCCGCCGTTGCCTTCGCGAACTACGGCGGCCGGTTCCCAGCCCGTGCCATCCTGGTCAAATAGAAGAGCGTAATCGGTGGCGTAATCATCGGGATCCCAGTCAAGAACCACACCACCCAACTCCCGCAGCTGTTGGAAGTTCAACTCAATCCAGGGCGAGGCGTCACCCGCGACACTCTTCCAGTTCAGTCCACCAGTGTCATTCAGATACTCTGACGGGGGCGGCTGTTTGCGATCAACAGAGGAGACAACCACCGCGACCGGTTTTGTAGTCGCTCCGTACTCCGGCAAGGCTTCAAAAGTGAGAGAGTCAATGACCACCGAGCCCTTGCCCCCCGAGCCGGCAGCGATGGCGAACTCAATCCAGCCAACCTGCTTCAGCGGGATATCCCCAGAAGGCCCCCAGGCGAAACAAAAATGGCGAGCCTTGTAGCTAACCTTGCGCCAAACCGGCGAGAACGAGACACCGTGCTTCTTGACCCACCAGACATTCTCGTCCGCAGGGTCAACCAGCTTGAACTCGAAGTCGTTCTCCGGCGCGTCGCCGCGAATAGAAAAACCAAACCGATAGTTAGCCGGCAGGGTAAGCTCCACCGGGCGCCGGGCAACGCAAAAGCCGGCCCCTGTCCGGAAATCGAAATCCAGGCGAAGCGCCTTTCCCTCGATACCGGTATCCTGTTTGAGCCGAGCTTGGACACCATCTGAAGCGATAACCTGCCATTGCCCGATTTCTTCAAATTGGTCCAGGGCAAGCTGTTGGGGCGGTGACGCAAGTTGCACGCAGGCGAGGGCACAGCACTGCAGAACGATGAGCATTTGGATAGATCCCACTATGCGCCGGACGACGGGCTTCTTAGGGCAAGCTGGGTTCGATTAGCTTCTGCACGTTCACAATCGGAGGTGCCCAAAACCTACATATCAGCCCGGCATTTCCCGTTTATCGAACCCCAGGCATCCAGAGTACCCAGCCAAGTTGCACGATTCAAGCGAGAACGGCATCTGTGTCACAAACCCGGCGACACGGTATTTACCACTTTGCATATCTCCAGCTCCTTGGCGCTCGCCCACTGCTCACGCCTTAGGCCGCAGCCTGCTCGGTGCGGCCAGCTTTGTCGGCGACGCCCACGCTGCTCAGCGACGAGACCCGGCAGTCGGCGATTGACCCTCCACACGATTCGCGGCCGCTTTGGATCATGATATATGACACTCACAGGATGTGCCGATGCGTCAATGGGTGACGTGTCGGAGATTCACAAAGCAGTTCAAGATCCACTGCGTGCAGGTGTTGCCGCCGCGGAGGAGTCTCCAATCCCAATGCGGTTCTTGGGATCGTGGTCCATCAGGGTTTGCCTATGATAGGTAGAGACTTACGGTGATGGATGTCGAATAGCGAAGTCCGCCCAGAGCAGCAGTGCCCCCATGAAGGTCATGACGACGATCAAGGTAGTGACGCCGTACAGGGTGCGCGTGCTTTCGGTGAGGCGGGCCGAGATGTTGAATCGCTTGGCTAGTCTGCCTGTGATGAATCCGCAAACCCACGTCCAGTGCAGGACCAAATGAATCAACACCAACACGCCGAAGATGACAATCGCGCTGAATTGAAACTCCACCCACGTGGCATACTCCCATCCCCAGAGCGACCAATTAGTAGCCTCAGATGGACTTGGGAAGATGAATCGAATCAGCAAGGTCATCCACAGCATGCATAGGAAAGCCAGGAGTAGGAAGCAATCCAAGGCGAAGTTCACGGCAGAACGTGACCAGCCCCGCGCCTTGCGTGGCGTTGCTTTTTGCGCGACTTGTGGTGCTGAGTCGGCTGGATCGATGAAGTCTGAAGAAAACGTCATTCGTACAAATTTGGTCCCATTTACATCGACAGCAATCTATTGACCATGGTGGCCTTTGTGTAGCCCCAAAAGTAAACGTAGTCAAGGTAGGTAAGCTCGGCGCACACCCTCCAGAACATTCATTTGCTCTCTTGGGCAGACCGGCTGATCTTGCTAGCATGTCGGCGTCGAGGCTGATCTGGCGGTGACCCTTTCTTGATCCAAGCCGCCAATTCTAGAATAGAATGACAGATGATGGCACCTTAGTCTTTAAGGATGTGGGAAGTTCTCTAGCCCAAGGCATGAAGGCATCCGCTATGACTGATCCCAACGTGAAGCTGGCTGAACTGGAAGAACTTAAGCAACGCGTAGCCCATCTGGAACGCGACCTATCAGACGACGCAACTCTCAAGCCGTGGACACCGCCAGATTACTACGCGGTATATCATGTGTTGGCGGGGATGGTGCTCGGCTTCATCGCTGCATCGGCCAGCCTAGTATTCAACGTGGTCGGCGCAGCCATGGTTGGCAAGCATCCGTTGGAACTGATTCGTGTATATTTGACTTTTCCTCTGGGTGAATCGGCCTTAACCTTGAGCAGCGGGTTTTCCTTGGCTGCGGGGTGCTGCTTGTACCTTGGCACCGGCATGGTGGGGGGGATTCCGTTCCACATCGTGCTTAGTCGCTACTTCGACGATGCCAGCTTTGCCAAGAGATTCATGGTCGCCAGCCTGCTAGGCATCGGCGTCTGGCTGATCAATTTCTACGCGTTCTTGAGTTGGGCACAACCCATGCTGATTGGTGGCAATTGGATTGTTGAACAGGTTCCTTTCGTCGTGGCGATGCTCACCCATTTGATCTTTGCTTGGACCATGCTACTGGTGGATCATTGGGGGCGTTTCGTGCCGCATGGTTCGATGACGCAGGAGGTGCGTAACTGATGCGGGGAGCAACAGGCGGAATTATCCTACTGATCACCTTGGCCTCGTTGTCTTGTAGCCGGGATGTTGGCGATGTGGACACCTCGCGACCGGCTGAGTTTGGTTTTCAAACCAATCTACAAACCTCACTGGTAGAGGAGGGCAGGTCCGCCTATTTGCGTTACTGCACCGGTTGTCACGGTGACAGCGGCGACGGAAACGGAAAAGCGGCCCGCTTCTTGCATCCCCGGCCTCGCAACTTCGTGGTGGCCAATTTCAAATTCAGTTCCGTTCGCTCGGGACAATTGCCCTCCGATGCCGACCTTCGCCGGACCATCGTCAACGGCCTCAAGGGCAGCGCCATGCCACCCTTCGAGTTATTGCCAGCCCGAACCGTGGACGCCCTGATTACGTTCATTAAGACTTTTTCGCCAAAGTGGAAAGAGCGACCGCAGGTGTCACCCATTCCACGTGTCGAAGATCCCTACCGCCGAGACCAAGCCAAGGGCATCGCTCGCGGCAACGTGATTTATCACGGTTACGCCCAGTGTTGGAATTGTCATCCCGCCTATGCGGATGAAGCCAGTCTCAATCGATATCGCGGCATGGTGGGCAGCGCGCCACTGACCGCGTTTCGGGCGAATCTGGATCAGGCCGTGGGCAAACCCAACGCGGAAGGTGAGGTCGTATACCCGCCAGATTTTAGGCGTGATTTCGTACGTAGTGGCGCTGACATCGATAGTCTATATAGATCCATCGCAGCCGGCATCACCGGAACAGCCATGCCCACCTGGGTGGATTCGATGGAGATTCCCGGCGAGAATCCGGGTGATCCACCGTTGGTTGAAACCGAAGATCTTTGGGCGATGGCCTATTACCTGCAGGACCTGATCAAACAGCGCCCCAAGAAATTCAGCGAAGAGCAGGTTGTGCTTCGCGACCGCCGCCACACCATTGTTCGACCGGGAGAATTGCCCACTCCGGTCACCGAAGCTACAGAAGTAGGCACGGAAGATTTTGAAGAGGCCGAGGAATTCGAGGAAGAGGACGAGTAGATGAGTCGAGCAGCCGTCCCTACGTCAGACGCAACAACGATGCCGTCGTCGATCGACCCCAATCTGATCGTCAACCAGCGCATCGTGCTATGGTATTTTGTGGCGTCACTCATTTTTGTATTGGTATCCATGCTGGCAGGGTTGTTGTTTTCGCTGCAGTTTATCCAAAAGTACCCCCTTGCCGGCATTGAGTTTTTCTCGCCTGGACGCTGGCGCATGGTCCATACCCAAGGCGTCGCCTACGGGTTCATCGCCAACGCGTTTCTGGGCGGTCTACATTGGGCAGTTCCTCGGTTGACTTTGCGCCCCGTGCTGAGCGTGAAACTCTCTTGGTTCATCTTCGTCGCTTGGCAAGGTGTGTTGTTAGCCACCGTGGTCGGCATACTTTTCGGTCAGGCCCAAGCCCTGGAATGGGGCGAGACGCCGGTGTGGATCGATCCCGTGGCCCAGGTGGGCTTGATTCTAGTGGCCATCAATTTCATTGCCCCCATTATCAAAGCCCCCGGTCCGCTGTATGTGTCTATTTGGTACTTCATCGCTGCGCTGGTCTGGACCAATCTAGTCTACGCCATGGGTAATTTCCTGCCCGAATATGTGGTGGGTGGGTCGGCGGCCGGTGCCATCGGCGGATTGTTCATTCACGATCTGGTCGGACTATTCGTCACACCCATCGGCTGGGGGTTGATGTACTACTTCGTGCCAATCATCCTCAAGAAGCCTATTTGGAGCCACGGGTTGTCCTTGGTGGGTTTTTGGGGGTTGGCCTTCTTCTATCCGCTCAATGGGATTCACCATTTCTTCTACAGCCCCATCCCCATGTTCTTGCAATACGGGGCGGTCATCGCCACAATCGCGGTGGAATTGGTAGTCACCACCGTCATCATCAATTTCTTTGGCACCATCAAGGGTCGGGGCGACATGCTGAGGACCTCTATGCCCATTCGCTGGTTCTACATCGGCATGGTCTTCTACTTCACCACTTGTTTGCAGTGCGCCTTTCAGACTACGCTGACTTTCCAGAAGATCATTCACTTTACCGACTGGGTGGTAGGACATGCCCATCTGGTGATGTTCGGTGTGTTTGGATTCTGGATCATGGGCATGTTCGTTTATCTAATTCCCCGGCTGATGGGCGTATCAGAATGGTATCGTCCAAGTTGGAACCACTGGCACTTCTGGCTCTTTGGCATTGGCCTGTTCGTCATGTTTATTGACCTGATGATTGCCGGTCTGATTCAAGGGTTTTCCTGGCGGGACTTGGCTCCGTGGGAAGACTCGATTACCGCTTCGGCGCCGTTTTGGCTGCTGCGGACCATCACCGGAATTATGATTATTGTGGGGCAACTGTTCTTCCTGGCCAACGTCTGGATGACCTGGGCGACCAGGAAGTCAGCCAAGCCCGCAACAGAAGGGCAGTCTAATCCAATAACGTCGCCGGTCACTGCTTGATGTATGTGAGACACTAGATGTTTGAATCCAAAGCTGGTGTATTTCTGATAGCGGGATTGTTTTTCTTCGCCTTGGCGTTCGCGGTCATGGGCTATCTACCCATCGCCATTTACCAGGACGAAGCTGAGCAGACGCTAGAAGAATTGGCCAAAGAGGGGATCATCCCTGAATTCGTGGAATTGGCTGAGCAGTTTCCTGATCGCTTTGAGCGCTACTACGGGAAGGTCAACTACGACTCATTCGCCAACGCCCTGAAACGGGGGCACCGCATCTACATCGCTGAAGGATGCTGGCACTGTCACAGTCAATTCATTCGCCCAGTTTCCAACGAAGACCTGCGCTGGGGACCGGTGTCTCACGCTCGCGAGTATCAAAACGTGTTGCAACGACCAGTGCTCTTCGGCACGCGGCGGGTCGGGCCTGATCTAATTCGCGAAGGCAGCCGAAAGAGCAACCACTGGCACTTGGCCCATTTTTTCAAACCCACCAATGTCGTACCCGTATCGGTTATGCCGGAGTATTCTTGGTTCTTCGATGAAGATGACTATCCCAATGCAGACGGGATGGCTATCTTGACCTATGTGCAGTGGCTGGGCAGTTGGCTCAACGAGTACCCCTACTGGCGAGGCAAGGGTCCCACCGGACCCATGACCGATGACAGCAGCGACGCTGTAGCCGATCAAACTATCGCCCAGGCAAGCGGGGCTCATCTGACTGGAGAATCGCCATGATCGATCATCCCCAGGAAACCAAAGGAAAACGTATCGCGCTCTGGGCCATGGCCTTTGCCATTCTGATTCCAGGCGCCTACGGCTTCTTGTCAAAACTCTACGAGTTCATTCATGAAGCAGCCACCGGTGACGAAGTAGGCTTTACCATCTTTCCACTCGCGAACTACTTCCTGGTGACCGTTGGGATGGCCTGCCTGTTTATTTGGGCGGTCGCTCATGGCATGTTCCGCAATATCGAAGACCCCAAGTACACAATGCTGGAGCGGGAAGAGGAACTCGACCGCCGCCAAGCCCAATCCACGAGGTCCGAAATCTCATGAGCAGCTCGCCCCCCTCATCGTCTCCAAACGACGAGAACCGATTCCACACTTACACCACCCATCGCATTCCTTGGTATGTCAGGGCCATGTGGATTGGGTTTTGGGTCGGGCTCGTTTGGTATGTGGTTAAGTTCGCCATCCCCATGGCCAAGAACTACTTCTAGGCTCCTGCGGTCGGAGGAGACCAGATGACCGAGTGGGGACAGTGCCATTATTGCCATTTGCCCCTGCCTCGTTGGCGAAAGTCGGAGCCCGATTCACCCGCCTATTGTTGTTATGGCTGCCAATTCGCCGCCCGGATTACCCAATCACAGGGGGCCCAGGGCGAGGCTGCCTGGATGCTCGTTCGCCTCGGCTTGGCGATGTTCTTGAGCATGTCGGTCACCGTCATGAGCCTCTTTCTCTACGGTGAGCATTGGGCAGCCGGTAGCACAACGACGACGCTCGGCTCCAGCGAATCCACATTGGCTGGACTGTTGCGCTACGCCTCCATGCTGTTATCGACACCGGTCCTCTACCTGTTGGGTGTTCCCATTTTTCTCAACGCAGTCGAACAATGGCGAAAGGGGTCTGCCTCTACCGATGCGCTCGTGGTGATAGCCGTCACCGCCGCCATGGTTTTTTCCTACAACTCAACACTGCATGATCAAGGGGCCACCTACTATGAGACAGCCTGCATGGTCTTGGTTCTGATGACCTTGGGCCGCTGGTTGGAAGCGACGGGTCGCATCAAAGCATCGGCGGCTGTGCAAGCACTCCAACGGCACCTGCCTGAGGAGGTTGAGGTCAGCTGTCAGGGCGAGGATCGCAGGGTCAAGCCGGATCAAATTCAAATCGGGGACATCTTCAAAGTCTACACAGGTCAGACCTTCGCGGCGGACGGCACCGTACAATCCGGGCGAGCAGAGGTTGACGAACGAACCGTCACCGGTGAAAGCGTAGCCAAGAGCGTTGGGCCAGGCGATACCGTTCGGGCTGGTGCCATCAACATCGATGGATTCTTGACCATTGCCGCAATGGAAGTTGGCGAGCATTCAACCTTGGGCAAGATGATTCAACTCTTGGGCGAGGCTCAGTTAGCCAAAGGGAGCTATGAGCGATTGGCCGACCGATTGGTTCGCTGGTTCTTGCCCTTCATCCTGGTAGCAGCACTGGTGGCGGCTATGCTGGGTTGGCAGCGCTCCGGGTTGGACCAGGCAATTCTATCAGCCATGGCTACCCTGCTTATCGCTTGTCCGTGCGCGTTGGGCATCGCTACTCCCTTGGCAGCTTGGATGATCATGGGCCGGGCTGCCGAGAGCGGCGCCGTGTTCAAGACCGGGCAAGCCGTGGAGAAACTTGCATCGGTCAAAGCGTTTTGCTTTGACAAGACCGGTACACTGACGACCGGCACTTCCCGGGTACGGGAGGTGGTTACTTCAGGGGTCAACGGAACGTCATCGGAGGACATTATCACCATCGCCGGTACCCTGGCCTGTGCATCAAGTCATGCAGCCTCTCAGGGCATCGCAGAGTTCGCCTTGAAGGCCACTGCCCATACACCGCGTCTTGGACAATCGATCCAATCACTGCCGGGACGCGGAATTGCATCAATCCTGGATGGCCGGAGGGTTGTGCTGGGAAACCGGCGATTGATGGATGAAGCCGACTTACAGATGCCCGCGACCTTGTCCAACGCCGTGGAGGACTTCGCCGCCAGAGGAGCTGCCTGTACCTTCGTGGGCTGGGATGGCCACGTGCATGGCGTCTTTGCCATGCAAGAGGAATTGCGCCCCGAAGCCCGGCAGGCTGTCGACGATCTGCAGCAACTGGGATGTTCGGTCGAAGTTTTGACCGGCGATGATGCCGCACGCGGGTCGGCCATCGAATTGGCGTTGGGTGTGCCGACCGCTGCCCAACTTCTTCCAGAGAATAAAGTCGAGCGGGTCCGTCAATCGCAGCAAGAATCAGGCCCCACAGCCATGGTGGGTGACGGCATTAACGACGCCGCAGCCTTGGCGACGGCTGACGTGGGCATAGCGATGGGCTGCGGCGCCGATGTGACCCGCGAGTCAGCCGACCTATGCCTCTTGGGGAACGACTTGCGAAAGATCCCCGAATTGGCCGAGCAATGTCGCCGAGCCGTCCGTATCATGCGTCTCAATTTGTTTTGGGCTTTCGCATATAATGCGGTCGGTGTAGCCCTGGCGATTGCAGGAGTGTTGACGCCCATGCTTGCCGCAGGAGCTATGGTCTTGAGTAGCGTCTTTGTGATTGGCAATTCACTGCGGCTGGGGCCTCCAGGATTGGAGGGTGGGGCATGATCGAATTGGGCGCCGTATTAGCCGGTGGATTCTTAGGGTCGGCCCATTGCATTGGAATGTGTGGCGGGCTGTCGGCGGCACTGGGTGTGGGGACGCTCAAGCTGCGCCGCCTCTTGGTTGGCCAAATGATCTACAGCGCCGGGCGGATCTGTACCTATGCGTTTCTGGGTGCGTTGGCCGGTGCCTCAGGGGCTTATCTAAAACATCGCACCTCTTCGTTGATTGGTGTTCAGCAAGTATTCTCAGGCCTGGCTGGCGTAATGATGGTGTGGGTCGGGCTTTCGGTTCTGGGCTGGTTGCCATGGCGGAGGCAGACAGCCAAGAATGCGGGCTGCATGATCGCACCGCTGTTTCGGCAATTCATGACCCAAGAAAAACTGGGCGGATTCTTCTACGCTGGATTAGCCACCGGGTTCTTGCCGTGCGGACTGGTGTATTCTTTCTTGGCGCTGGCGGTATCTTCCGCCGACGTCGGCTATGCCATGGCTATGATGGCCTGTTTCGGGTTGGGGACTGTGCCCGCCATGGTAGCGGTGGGCTGTGGAACTCGTTTCATGTCACACGCCGCTCGTGCTTACAGCCTTCAGATGGCGGCAGGCTTGGTCATCATCATGGGGGCAGCCTCGGTCTACCGGGCCATTCCAGGCCCTGACGGAGCAGCGTGCCATACGCCGGCACAGGCCGGAACATTCGAAGATTCGGCTGCCTGTTGTCCGCCTGTTGAACAGGACAACTAAGCGGCCGCTGGATCACCAAAGGCCAGCCACAAACCCATGAGGTGAGGGCTGGGCTAAGCTCACATCTGATCCCAGCCCCAGATGGTCATCTGCGTATTCTTCTCCAGCGTGTTGCCGCTGACTTTAAGCGTCAGCAGCATGCGGCCTCGGTGATGGGCTTCGTGGGCGATGAAGTAGGAGAGGGTGGTGAATATGCCCTTCCGGAAGCCGCGGCGCTTCGGCTGCTTTTCGTAGACGCCAACTAGAAGCGCCTCGACCGCATCGGCTGACGTCTGCAACGCTTTTTTGAGCGCTGCCTTGGACGGAACAGCCCCCGTCGGGAACTTGACCAAACCCTCCGCCAGATCCTTGGCCCGCTTCTCAACCTGAGCCACCCGGAGGTTGTGCAGGTGAGCGAACTCCCCAGCCACCCCACGCCCACCGCGCTTCGACAAGGTAGCCCTCATCCCCTCGGGTGTAATCCGATCAATCAACAGCAGGTTGATCCGGTTGTTAGTCCGCCAAGCTTCGACAAGTTCCTTCGGCACGGTGCTTCTCCTCGTCTAAGAACGGCAAGGTCAATTCAGCGGGGCAGCTCAATACGGCAGCGCCCCGCATTCGGGATCGAGGCTCGGTAGGCCCGGTCAGATCATACCCGCTTCTAGCACATACGCCCCGTCCCCGCCGCCGATTCAGGGGGCCGCGCACGAACATGGTTCGGTGCGTCGATCCAAATCATCCCAGATCGAGTGGAGCAGCAACCCCCGAAGAATCCATCACACGGCCTAGAATAGGCTCGGCGGCCAAGTGCATCTTGCGGCAGGCTGTTCAACCGCGTAATAAGCGGTCTGCGAAGTGATCGAGGCACATTTCTTGCGAGGAGCAACGGGTTGCGGGTCGAGCACAGCCTAACAGAAGGACGCGCTTCTGGCAGACCATGCGAGGCTTGTTGTGCGGATCAAGCTGACTATTGTGGGGCGACGTGATGATCGAAAAGTTGGAAGCCGCTCACAGACATTCCACAAATCATCGCGAGGAGCTTGCCGCGAGCGAACTCTGCGGATGTTTCTACTGCCGCCGGACTTTCCCTCCATCCGAGGTTCGCGAGTGGATAGACGACATCGATGGTGTTGGTACAACGGCTCTTTGCCCACGGTGCGGGATCGATTCCGTCCTCGGCTCGGCATCGGGAATTCCGCTTACCGGCAGGTTCCTCGGAGAAATGCGCCGCCAATTTTTTGGCGCAGGATTATGAGTTCGTGCATCTATCACGGCTACGCTAGAACGATGAACCCAAGGATTGGACGGGTTTCACTAATTCAATCAACCGCCTATAAGCGCTACGCGCTTGACTCTTTGCGAGTATCATCGCAGAATTTGGAGGTAGGAAAGTGAACCAGACGAGCTCCCGTGCCGTATCACTAGGGGGAGCGGGTCTGGAATCCCAACTCTTCTGCCCCGTCCGTGTGGTTGTGCCACCTCTTATTCGGAGGACCAGTCGATGCCCTCGCCCTGTATTTCTGACGAAACGCTTGAGAAGAAGCCGACAAGGCCGGGCACCTGGGTGCTCCTGGCGTTGATCGGGCTGGCCGGCATGACGGTGGGTGCTACTTGGCTCTTCCTTCCAACGCTCTATTGGTCGGAATCCTGGGTCGAGTGCATCAGCAATAAACCACCCGTTGCCCGGACTCTGATTCAACCGGGCCTGAACCGACAAGAGCATGCTCGCTTCGTCAACTCGCAGGCTGCGATGATAGAGTCCCCGGATGTGCTGAGCACTGCGCTGAAGACGTTGGAGGTGCGGTCTACTGCTTGGTTCAAGAACGTGCAGAAGGACCGCATCGTCAAGGAGCTGGAGCAAGCGATACGCAGCCAGCCGATCAAAGACACAAATTTCGTGCGGGTGTCGATGGGGTGCCGGGCGCCCACCGACTCGGCAACCGTCGTCGCGCAAGTGGTCAGCCAATACTGCAGCATGATCCAAACCAGGGCCAAGGACGAGTTTCTCGACCTGTTGGCTGACTACAGGGACGAAGGCGAACGCCTCGACGCCCTGGTCGGTGGCAAGCTAATGCAAATCCGAGAGTTTGCGGGTCACCTTCCCCCGGGGACGTTGAGTGGTGCGGGGAACTCCACTCATCAATCTCTGATGACATTGACCGAGCATGTGGCAGATTTGGAGTTGCAAACCAGGGCACTTGAGGGATTGAGACAGATCTACAACGATCCAGGAATCTCATCCGAAGACGCTGAGTCGGTCGAGCGCGACGAGGGTATCAGCACACTCAAACAGGAGCAGAATGTGCTGGCAATCGATCTGGCGAGCATGACGGATTTGCAGGAGAACAACGAGGTACGAGAAGCATTGGGCCGACGGCTTGCGGCCATTGACGTTCGGCTTGACGAACTTCGGACGGAGAAGCTGCTGCAAGTCCGAAACACAAGACACGAACAGATTAGAGCGGCCTTCCTGAACTCGCAGCACCTACTCATGCTGACCCGGGAAGCGAAAATGGAGGCTGAGGAGCAACAAGCCGACCTGGATCGCAAACGGACAGAATTGTGGACGCTGAATGATGAACTGGCGAAGCTCCGGCAGGCCCGAGACGAGAACAGCGCGTTCGTTCGTGATTTGACCCGAGTCGTGAGGTCAAAGCGTATCACACAGGTTAGCATCGCCCGGCGTGCCGACCTTCCCGAGGAGCCGGACTATGACGTTCACGTTTGGCTGACCCTGGGGTCGTTTGCTGTTCCGGTGGTGTTCGGATTGGGGCTTGTCTCCTGGCGAATCATGAGGGGGAGAGAAAGACAGCTCGCTTGATGTCTGCACCGGTCGTGGCGCCAACCGGGTAGTCCTCGCCGAGCGGATGCGGCATTCAATCAAACACGACCGTCTTGTTCCCATGTACTAGAATCTTGTCTTCGACGTGTAGTCGTACGGCTGTGGCTAGGACTACGCGCTCGAGGTCTCTGCCTGTTCGGACTAGGTCGTCTATGGTGTCTCGGTGGTCTACCGGCATGGTTGCTTGGGCGATAATGGGGCCTTGGTCTAGCTCGGCTGTGACGTAGTGGCTGCTGGCCCCGATGATCTTTACGCCGCGTTCGTAGGCTTGGTGGTAGGGCTTCGATCCTGCGAAGGCGGGCAAGAAGCTGTGATGGATGTTGATGATCCTTTCGGGGTAGGCGGCTACGAATTCGGGCGAGAGAATCTGCATGTACCTAGCCAGCACAATGAAATCGATGGCCTCTTCTTCGAGCAGACGTCGAAGCGCTGCCTCGGCTTGTGGCTTGGTATCCTTGGTGATGGCTATGTGGTGGAAAGGCAAGCCACAAGCGTCCACTTGCTCGCGGAGGGATTCGTGATTGCCGGCTACGAATGGAATATCGACTCTTAGTTCGGCTGTCTTCCACCGCCAGAGAAGGTCATTTAGGCAGTGGCTTTCCTTGCTAACTAAGATGGCCAGGCGTTTGATGCAATCTCCCCAGCAGACGTTCCAGCGCATGGCATATTTCTTGGCGACCGGTTGCCACGCCTGGGCGAAGTTCTCCTGGCTAAGGCCCAGCCCGCCGCTTTCGATTTCGACCCGCATGAAAAATTCGCCGTGCTCGGGGTCGGAGTGCTGGTCTGCTTCGAGGATATTGCCGCCATGCTCGGCGATAAAGGAAGCCACAGCAGCGATGATGCCCTGGGCATCAGGACAACTAATCAGCAATCGTGCGGTGCTAGGCGACAAAAGCGTACTCCGGCTACAATACTGGTGATCGAATGGGCATCGCTCGTTGTGGCTCGGGTCCTTGCGGCCCTGCAACAGGTATTCCGCAGATTCCAGTCATAAGGCTCGAACGGACTCGTCCAACTGGTTACAATCACAATTGAGGTCCGGCGGACACTCGTCCGCTTCGTTGGCCACACAGGATAGAAGGAACGTGCAACGGTTTCAATCATGTCAATTTCGGAGGGCGGCTTGGCTGATCCTTTTGGTGGTCGCCCCTGCTCGCGGGCAGTTCGTATTCGTTGAGGTTGCCAATAGCCGCGGCATCGGCCCTTACAGCATGGCACTGGGCATGGGCGGCGGAGTCGCAGCCGCAGACTACGATTCTGACGGCGATGTGGATCTCTTTGTACCCACAGCCGCAGGATTGGCGGACCAACTCTATTGCAATAACGGAAGCGGGCAGTTCGAGGATGTGGCCACCTCGGCAGGGCTAGATTCAATGCGCGGCAGCCGGGCTGCTTTGTGGTTTGACTATGATAACGATGCAGACTTGGATTTGCTCGTTGCGTGCGACCCCGATGGTGGATGTTGGGGGCCCGATGCGTTGCACCTCTACCGGCAGGACACCAACGGGGTTTTTCTGGATGTCTCTATAGAGGCGGGCCTGACTGACTTGGTCTTGCTGGAGGAATCCACGCATTTTGGGGGCATGTGCGCCGGCGACGTCAACAACGATGGTTTTCTCGACCTCTTTCTTACCTACTGGGATGGCTTGACCTACTTGCTTATCAACAACCAAGCTGGCGGTTTTGATGACATTGGTGCACAGTCGGGCACGGCTACGTTGGGCGACTATTGGCAGCCGGTCATGCATGATTTCAACCGTGATGGTTGGATAGACATCTATCAGACTGTCGATTTTACGGCGAACCGGCTGTGGATCAATCAGCACGATAACACTTTCATCAATGTGGCAGCTTCGGCTGGCCTGGATAACGCCTTCAACGACATGGGGATCACTCTGGGTGATTACGACAACGACGGCGACCTTGATATCTACATCAGCAACGCTGCGGTCGGCGGCAAACACAGCGTGTTTTATCGTAACGATTCAACACCTGGCTTGTTGAACTTCGCGGAGATTTCTCTCTCGCTGGGCGTTGACAACGGCTACTGGGGCTGGGGCACGACGTTCCTGGATGCCGACAATGATCTCGATTTGGATTTGGCAGCGACCAACGGAGCCTGGGTGCAGTGGCTTAACGATCCGTCGCGTTTTTTCCTCAATGATGGCGGCAGCCCACCGAATTACCTCGATTCGTCTGCGGCTGTTCAGTTCGATGACACTGAGTGGGGCAGTGGGTTGATTGCCTTCGACTATGACCGCGACGGTGACCTGGATCTTCTGCAAGTTTGCGCCAACTCAGGCCCGTTGCGGCTGTTGGAACTCCAACCATCACCTGGAACGATTCTGGGCAACCACTTGGTCATCAAGCCGCGCGTCGATGGCCCTAATCACTTTGCCATCGGCGCCATTGTGCGGGTAGTCATGGGGCCAATCACGCTGACGCGTCTAATCGGAGCGGGAACGAGCTTCTTAAGTCAAGAGCCTGCCGAGGCTTTCTTCGGAATGGGGAATGCGAGCCAAGCACCCCGGGTCATCATCAATTGGCCCAACCATACCCGCACAGTCATGCAGCAGGTCGCCGCCAACCAAACCATCACCGTCACCCATGGGGGATACGGTGATCACAATGCCGACGGCAGTGTTGATCTCGCTGACCTGGGAGCATTGATCGATTGTCTATCCGGGCCTGAGGCATTGCCGTCGCCAAGTCAACCGAGCGTCAGCCGACTGAGCTGTCAAGGCGTGTTCGATCCGGACACGGACCGGGACGTTGATCTGAGGGACTTGGCTGTCTTGGCGCCGTTGTACTGAACCAACCACTTCGAGCCCGTTCACAACGGCTATGGTTTCGATGCCGCTTCCTTGACGGCGATGATGTGGTGTTGTGTCCGGAAGAAAAGCTGCCCGTCTGAAATCGCCGGCGTAGCCATGCACACATCGTCCATTGCATTGGTAGCCAACACCTTGAATTCCGGCCCCGCCTGTATGACGTAGATGCTACCTTCCTCGCTCGTATAGTAGAGCTTGCCGCCCGAAGCCACGGCTGAGGCGGTGAACCCGGTACGGCCACTCGCCAACCGTTTGCGGTAGACAGTCTTGCCTGTCTTGGCTTCGAGGCAGGTGAGCACGCCATTGTCCATGCAACTGTAGATGTAGCCGTCGTAGTAGAGCGGCGTTTGCATGTAGGCCGCTCCCTTGCGTTTTCGCCATGCTACGAACGAATTGGCTGACTCATCTTCGCCCAAGGAGATATCGCCCTCTGCATTCAGCCTGACGGCTGCAATAGCTGCTCCCTGATGTGCGCTAGTGAAGAAAGCGAGTCCGTCTGCTACCACCGGTGTAGGAACGGGGATGTCTCCCAGGCCCGTCATGCGCCAAAGCTCCTTGCCCGTCGCCAATTCATAGCCGCCGATGTGTTTGTATCCATTGACCAGCACTTGGCTGCGCTCGTTGGCAACATGAACCGTGGGTGTGCTCCAGCCGGGTAGATCTTCTCTAGGGGTCCGCCATATTTCCGCGCCGTCGGATATTCCAAAGGTAGCCAGGAACGAGTTCTCTAGAACATCACATTGAACGATAACCATGTCATCGTGAATGATCGGCGAACTGGCGAACTCCCATTGGGCAGTAGGGACCCGATAGTAAGATGAATCGAGCACGCCGAGGTCTTTCTTCCAGATTAACTGCCCCTCCATGTCAAAGCAGTACAGTCCCTCAGAGCCGAGGAAGACGACGATGTTCTTGCCATCCGTGGCTGGCGTGCAATTGGCGTGCGTGGCTTTGGTATGTCGCTTGATCTTTGGCACAGCCTTGTGAATCTGTTTTTGCCAGATGAGATTGCCGTTGTTCTTGTCCAAGCAAAGGAGCAACCAAGTGTGTTCGCTATCATCCTCAACCGGTTTGATGTCGCCGTAGAGGCCTACTTTGAGTTCGGGATCGGTCTGACCACTGATGGCCGTGGTCGTGTAGATACGGTCTGCCCAAACGATGGGGCAGGAATGCCCCAGCCCAGGAATCGGAGTCTTCCAATTGATATTCTCACCGGCCTTCACACTCCACCGGCTGGGAGTCATCGGTCCTTCGGCGACGCCACTAGCTTGATGGCCTCGGAATGAAGGCCAGTGACCGGCGGCGGGTTGCTGGGCATCCGCACTTATCGGAGCAAGCGAGAAGAGGGCAGCGAAGCCCAAAAAATAGTTCCGTGCTGATCTGTGCATTTTTCCCATCCTCAGATCTCCTGTGGGCTGCGGCGTCTGCCTAATGCCTTTTCATTTCTTAGTTCATTGGCAGCGTCAAGCACGATCCGAACTGACTCGCCCTTGGCGCAACTCGCCGTCCGAAAACTGCAAGTAGGTGTGATAACCTCTCAAGGTGAATGGTTCAAGCGGCTGCCCGATCCCATTTCAGGTCATTCGCTGCCTCAGCTTCGCCGATGAATGATTGACGTATCAGGCTCTCCTCGGCTCGATCAGGGATCGCATGCGGTCTCAGCTTCTCGGATTGAAGGGTGTAATGGAAAAGGCTAGCAGACACACGAGAATCTTCGCCATCATCGCTTATGGTCTGTCGTTGTGGCTCTGGAGTCCATCCACTTCCGGTCAAACCGCCTCGGCGAATGTTGAAGATGATGACCAAGATCCAGTCGCGTTCATCTCGGGGATCACCAAGGCCCATAGGAAGGCAGTGCTGGCTGCTGTGCAAACAGCCAGAATCGTCCAGCTCAAAGTCGAGGAAGGAGATTCGGTCGAAGCTGGACAAGTCCTGGCGGTGTTGGACGATGGTGTTCAGCAAATCCTGGCGGCCATGGCCAAGACCAAATCTGAATCGACAGCTGAGCTGGACATCGCCCAAGTAAGCCTTGAACAGGCAGAACGCGACCTAGAAAGAATCCGCCGTCTAAGCGGTGGCGATTATGCGACGGACAAAGAACTGCAAGACGCAGCAACCGAAGCGTTGCTTGCGCGGCTTGAATATAAGAAAGCCCAGTCCGAACATGCAACAGATATCTCGGAATTCATGCACCAGGAGCTGTTGTTGGAACGGATGCGCATCCGGGCTCCGTTTTCGGGCTACCTAACCCATGTCGCCAAAGAGATCGGCGAGACCATCGAGGCCGGTGAATCGTTGCTCACCATCGTGCAGTTGGATCCGCTGCTGGTGTCACTGGATTGCCCGCTGGAATGGGCCGGCAAGGTGACCGAAAACCAGCAGATTTCCATTCGCCCCGTAGATACCCGCTGGGAAGCGCGGCACGGCGAAGTCATTTTTGCCAGTCGTGTGGCCGATCCAGCTTCCCAGACGTTTCGGGTGATGCTCGAAGTGAATAACCACCAAGGTGCATGGATGGGTGGACTAAGGGTGCTCGTTGATGTTGGCCACGCCTCCGATTTGGAAGCTGATCAGCCCAAAATTGCTGGGAGACTTGAAGCCAACCTGAGCAACCAGCAGCAGCTTACACAAGCGAAGGATCCCTAGGATGTTCGACGACCTTGACTTGGGCGGCCGTGATCTATCGAACGAACAGGCATTTGATCTCATGCAGGAACTGGAATCCAACACGCCGGAACAGATTCGCCGGCAACGAACCAGTTTTCGCATGGCAGTCAAAGCCGAAGTGACTCTCCAATCCGGAAACGCCAGTCAACTCCTGGATTTCAAGTTCAAAGGGGTGACGGGTGACGTTTCGGAACAGGGATGTGGAGCGCTGTTCCCCATCCCTGCCCGCGTGGGAGACATCTATCGTCTTGAGTTTGACCGGATGAAACTGGGCATTCCCCTGACCTACGCCCGCTGCGTCCGCTGCGGCTTGGTCCGGGAAGGCGCATTCGACTGCGGATTCAAGTTCTTCAGTGCGATCAGCCTGCCCGAGGTAGTGGCGTCGGCAAAGGAATCATAATCCGTTTCGTCCAGGCCTGACAACGGGATTTGAACCGCCAAGTGACCATGCCCACGACACCGATACAAACAACTAGCCCCGCCTCCGAGCCGAGTGCTCCTGCAGCAGCGCTGCACGAAACCCACGCGCGGATCGCCGAACTGGCACAGTCGAACCCTTCAAAGAACACCTTCTTTGCAAGAGCGCTGGAAGTAGTCGCCAAGGCCCTAGCGTCCCCCTATGCGGCAATGTATGTGCGTAGCGACTCCAATGTTATTGAACACGATTGTCATTGCGGAGAGACAGACCCGGCATTTTGGAAAACCTCGCTCCAACATTTCCTGACCGATTCGCTCAGCCTGGAGGCTGCTCACGCCAAACTGTTCGAGTCGCGGAAGGGCGTTGGGCGAGTCGCATTCCTGTCGGCACCGTTGCGCGGCGATGCGGGTGAACCGATCGGGGCCCTTGCTTTGGTGACCGGGCAGCAAGACCACGCCGACGCGGGGCAGAAACTGATGCTGCTCGAATCGCTGGCGTGCTACGCTTCCTATGTAGCCCAGACGCCTAAGTCTGCAAGTTCTGCCGCGGGTGTCGCTCTCAGTAGCGGCTCTGCGCAAGCGTTTGAACGTGCGGCTTCATCCAGCAGTGCGACCGAGCTAGCCTTTGCCATCACCAATGGCCTGCGCAACAAATTGAATTGCGAGCAGGTCGCCCTTGGCTTGGTCAAGAATCAAGGTGTGCAGATCATATCTATTTCCGGCCTGGATGAGGTGGTTAAGCAGAGCTCCGGTGTGACCGTTATGCGGGCAGCCATGGAGGAGTGCCTTGATGCGGATCAGCCTCTCGTGTCCCAGGGCAGTGAGAACTGGTCCTCTGAGAGTATCGAGAAGGGCCACCGACTTCACCTCGATTGGCGGACGATGGCCAAGGGTGATGCGGTCGCCTCGATTCCACTCCATGCCAACGGTCATGTGGCGGCCATCCTCAGCATGCGGCGCAGCGCCATTGAACCGTTTGCCGACCATCACATCGCCAAGGTTCAAGAACGGATCGAGCCGTTTGCCCCCGCGCTGCTATTGGTGCAAGACGCCCGCCGAAGCCTGATCCGGCATGCGCGTGATTCGGTGCGATCCACCTGGAATAGCCTTACCGGGCCTGGACACATCGCCCGCAAGATCTCACTGGGTGTGGCAGTCTTAGCCATGCTTTGGGTTTGCTTCGGAACAGCCACCTTTGAGCTGACTGTGCCATGTACCCTCGCACCGGCACAACTTCGGCAAGTCGCTGCCCCGCTGGATGGCATGTTGGCAACCGTTGATGCAAGTGAGGGAGATCAAGTACTCACGGGCGATATTCTCTGTCGGCTCGATCAGCGCGAATTGCTTCAACAGCAAAAGGAACTCAACGCTGAAATCGAGGTCTTGGACCTCGAAAAGCACTCAGCCATGGCCCAGGATGACCCAGTCGGAGCGCAGCTTGCGCTGGCTAACCTCAAATTCACCGAAGCAAGGCTAGAAATCGTCAAACTGCGCCTCGACCGCTGTATCGTCCGTTCCCCAATCGACGGCGTGGTGGTGACCAACGGACTGGAGCACCGCTTGGGTAGCGTGGTCACCCTGGGCGAACCATTGGTCGAGGTTGCCCCGCTCAAGAACTGGCTTCTTGAGCTGGCGGTTCCCGAACGCGACGCCGATGACTTGAATGCTGAGCTTGGGGGCAGTTTTGCTACCCAGGCCAAGCCCGACCTGACCCAGCCATTCCGCATCGCCCGTATTCAACCTATGACCGAAGTCCGCGAAAGCAAGAACGTTTGTGTTGCTGAAGCAGACCTAGATTCAGTCCCCTCCTGGATGAGGCCAGGAATGGAAGGCATGGCCAAGATTCGCGTTGGGCCTCGCCGCGTTTGGTGGATATCGCTCCATCGCACCATCGATTACTTGCGGATGGCCTTTTGGTTATGAGTGCATCCACTGACGCGACAAACGATTCCCCCGCACAGCCCAGTCTGGCCGACCGGATGCGCCGTGTGCGAGCCGGCACACGCCAAGACCTGGAGGTGACCCGCCATTTGTTTCGTGGGGAGCCCGCCTATGTGATTCGCGATCCAGTCACCTTTCAAAGTCATCGGTTCGAGCCAGGCGATTACCAGATCTTTGTTGCCCTTGATCGAAGCCACGACCTGGGGGAAGTGTTCGAGCGGCTTGTCAGCAGCGGGCTGATGGACCAAAAGGACGAAGAATCGTTCTATAAGTTCGTGTTCCAATTGCACCAGTTGAGTTTTCTGAATCTGCCGATTTCTGACGAGAAGCGATTGTACGATCGCCATGTGCTCAAGAGCGCAGCCAAACGGCGACAGAAGCTCACCGGCATCATGTTTCTCCAGGTTCCTTTGGTGAATCCAAATGATTTCCTGGAGCGAACTCAGGCCTATGTGCGGTTTGTGTTTTCGAAGTCGTTCTTCCTGCTCTGGCTGATCTTGATCGCGGTGGCCGGCCTGACGGTCGTGAAGAATTTTGATGACCTCATCGAACCGGTGCAGGGCATCTTAATGGCACAGAATCTGCCGTTGATGTGGCTGACGCTGATCGTCCTGAAGCTGTTCCACGAATTTGGACATGCCTATGCCTGCAAACGGTTTGGCGGCTACGTTCCGGAAATGGGGTTGTTCCTGATCGTCTTCACGCCGTGTGCCTATGTAGACGCTACAGCGTGTTGGGGCTTTTCAAGAACGCGCGATCGGGTGATCGTCTGCTTGGCCGGCATGTATATCGAGAGCATCTTTGCCGCCGTGGCGGTTTTGGTGTGGGCCATGACCGCACCGGGTCTACTCCACTCAACGGCCTACAATGTCATCTTCCTTGCAGGTGTGGTGACCGTGCTCTTCAACATCAACCCGCTCATGCGTTTTGACGGATACTATGTATTCAGCGATTTGGTAGAAGTGCCCAATCTTCGTGCTCGGGCAAGCCGTTATGTCGCCCATGTGGGCAAGCGCGTCCTGCTCTCCATAGAGAGCACCGCACAGGTAATGAACCGTCGGATGCGGACGCTACTCTTTTCATTCGGGGTGGCCTCCATCATCTATCGGTTTATTATCATCGTGGGAATCGCCTCCGTCGTAGCGATGAAGATCCCCGTGATTGGTCTTGGGGTGGCCACGTTGATGCTGGGGGCAACGGTCATCGGCCTAGTGCGACGCCTCACCAAGTACATGTGGTTCAGTGAAGAAACGGCCCCGGTGCGTGCCAGGGCAGTTGCGCTGAGCCTGCTCCTCTTGCTTGGCGTTCCAGCTGTGTTCGGCCTAGTGCCTTTGCCTGCGAACGTTCAGGCACAGGGAGTTCTTGAGCAAATTGATCAAGCCATTGTGCGGGCGGAGGTAGACGGGTTTATCCAACAAATCGGGATCGGGCCGGGCCAAGACGTAGAACCGAAACAGATCTTGCTTAAACTCGATCATGACGTTTATCGTGAAGGCCTCGCCGGTGCACAAGCGGCATTGGACGCCTCGGAAATCCGTTTGATTGCCTACCAAACGATGGACCCTGCCAGCGCCGCCCAGGAAGACAGCCAGAGGGAAGCTCTTCACAAAAATCTGGAGCTTCAACAGAGGAACATCGACAGCCTGATTTGCCGGAGTCCAACGGCTGGAGAGGTGACGACCTGTCTTGAGCCGTCGCGCGTCGGGGGCTTCATTCGGCGCGGAATGCCCATCGCAACCATTTCATCGGGGCAATGGACGATCAAGGCTCTGCTTTCTGAGGAGGACTATGCCGATGCCGATCCAGTCATCGGGGATGTAGTGGAGGTCCGCTGTGCCGCGGCGTTGGACCAAGACATGGCTGCATCGGTTCTCGAAGTTGCACCGGTTGGCAGTCGATTCGTCGAAGGTCTTGCGTTGACACACGCAGGAGGGGGGCAGATCGCGGTGGACCCCATGACCGGCGAGGCTGAACAGGCCTACTTTGACGTCACCATCGTCGTTGATCTGGATGACGCATCGACCATCATGCACGGGGCGACATGCCAAGTCCGCTTTGAAGCCGGAACCGATACGCTCGGCACCAAAATTGCCCGTCGCATACTACGGTTCGCCAATGTCCTAGCCCAGTAACAGCCTCCGGGGCGACAGACCAAACCTCCCGCGCCGTTGCTCAACGAGGAGTCAATTCGATGGAGAGCGAATTGACTTGGATTTCAGATTGGACAGGGCTTTCTGCCCCGCCTCCCACGGCAGTTCGCCCAGCCAAGACCAGGTAATACGAGAGCCCTGGTTCCATGGAGAGGTCAAACACTTGGGATTCAACTACGCTCCGCTGGGTAGGGCCAGAGAAAGGCGCGATGTGGGCCATGGACAATTCACGCAGCGTCTTCTGATTCGAGTCACGGATGTACACCCGAAGCCCTAGAAAATCCGCCTCCGTCGAAACATAACTCGCACTGCTTCGCATTGCCCATTTGTAATCGACATTGAATTGAACGTTCACATCGAGTGCTTCTGCGCCGCGATTGTCTAGTACGTATCCCAATTGGAATTCCGCATGGGCACTGCCTTCACCATTGGAAGCAGCCGTGCAGCTTGCCGTGCCGTTGGACCCGGCTGAAGACTTGGCTTGGCCTGTCCCATCCGAGCCGCGTTGCGTCTCATGCAAGTTAAATTCGGCATCACTGGGCACAGAGATGCGTGCGCCCTTGGCAAAACCGCTAGCCAGCGACGCCCGTTGCTCTGGAGGCACGCTGACTGATTCGCCGTAGCCCGCTTGGCTACATCCAGCGATGGACAATCCGGTGGCTGCGATTCCCGTGATAACGCCGATAGAATGTCTATGGATCATCCCGAAGCCTTCCTTATCTCTAGGGACATTTGACCTGGCGGCGGTTGCCGAATCCGCCTTACTGAGGCATCATCATACCTGAGCGCCGCCAACCGACAAGCCATGGGAGAACCGCGTGCCGCTAGAACTCAAGTATGCCGTAGTCGATGCGTTCACGGGCACGCCCTACAACGGCAATCCTGCCGCGGTCGTGCTCGATGCCTCTTCCCTCAGCGAAGCACAGATGTTGTCCATTGCCAGCGAGTTCAATCTGAGTGAGACAGCCTTCGTGCTGCCTTCGGACTCTGCCGGGGCGGCTGTTCGGCTCCGCTGGTTCACACCCGAACTGGAAGTCGCCATGTGCGGGCACGCGACGATCGCAGCCGTCCATGCCCTGGTGGAGACGGGACGCTTTGCCGAGATAGCTGCCGATTCGAGAGCCCTCTTGCCGATCCAGACCGCTTCTGGAATCCTGCGAGCTCAAATCGAGCGGATTGCCACGCAAGGGGAAGAACAGCTGGTGTGGCTGGAACTACCCCGACCAGTCCTAAGTGCCTCTCCATTGAACCTGACCAAGGTTGCCACATTGCTGGGAACAACGCTGGACGCGCTGGACGAATCACTGCCCGTGATGCGAACCCAGGATGACGACGTGCTCGTTTTCCTCAAGGAGCTGGCCACCCTCCAATCCTTGCAGCCGAATTTTCAGGAGTTGTCGACTTATTCGAACAGGCAGCGGATCAGGGGATGGTGTGTGGCTACACTCGCCACGCTGTCGCCGTCGATTCATGTTCAATCGCGGTTTTTTGCACCAGCGGCAGGAATCGACGAAGATCCTGTAACCGGTAGCGTGCATGGTCCGTTGGCCACCTACTTGGTGGTCAACGAGTTGATTCCCGTGCGTAACGGAGTGTCGGCTGTTTCGTGTGTCCAATCAGCATCGACGGGGCGGGCTGGGTTGGTCCGGGCGCTGGTGGAAATCATGCCGGGTCAGGGGTTCAAGGTGCGAATCGCGGGTCAGTGCGTCACCACCATGCGCGGGAAGCTGACCGCGGTGGACATGTAAGGTTGACGCCATCCTGGAGGAATTGTGCAAGGATTGAAGCAGTTCTCAACATCCATAGGGTGAATGTCCAGAACGATGCCGGGCCAATTGGACCCAAACGATGCCCATCGACGATCCGATGCTGCTCCGGCGGTAGAGGAGTTCTGCGCCGAGTTCGAGAACTCATATCGCGTGTACTGGCTAGTCGCGGCAGCCATCGTGACGGATAAGACGCTGGCCGACGACGTTGTGCAAGAAGCCGCGATAATCGCCCTGCGCAAGCTGGACACCTACGAAGCGGGGACCAACCTCCGGGCATGGATGAATCAAATCGTCAGATTCGTTGCTCTGAATCAGCTCCGGAAGAAGAAAAGTCGCCCTGCAGCTTCAATCGATGCATCTCAGCTTGAGGCTCTGCCTGAAGCGATCCACCAGGCGGGCTTGGTGAGACCACTCTCGATGTCAAACAAAGGACAACTACCGCAGGACCAGCAGCACTTCGACGATCAGGTGATGCGCGCCCTGAGGTCGTTGGATGAAGTGCCTCGGGCATGCCTGTTGTTACGCACTGTTGAGGGATTACCCTACGACGAGATCGCGTCTGCTCTGGAAATCCCTCAAGGGACAGCCATGAGCCATGTGCATCGTTCACGCCATGCGCTTCGCGAGCGGCTCGGTGCCGATGAGGGCGGGCAGTCCCGAACCGAAAGAAGGGGGGCGGGTACATGACCGATGCATTCGAGAATGATCTCCGGCCTATTGACCGGTACTGCGACGGGTTGCTTCAAGGCCAGGACTTGGAAGCATTTGAGGAGCAGGCCAAGCGTGATCCGGGTCTGCGCGAGGAACTTGTGCAGCAACGGCGCATTGATGAATCGTTACGGCGCCAGTTTGCGTCTTCGTCGCCACGCTCGACTGCCGCTGAGCTTCGGCGAAGTCTTGCCACCCAGGAAAGTCGCCCCATGGCCAATTCAGCCAGTCTGGGGAGGCGACGCTGGTTGATAGTGGCGGCTCTCATCGCCATAGGGGCGGGGGCCGCCTGGCAGGCATGGGACTATTTCAAGCCTGGAACTGTCGTATATCCGCCAAAACCCCACCGAACACTCGTGCAGCAATACCAAGAGACCATCAATGCTGGCTTCAAACCGGACTGGGTGTGCGAAACAGAAGAGGAATTCGCCAACACCTTCCGCAAGAGACTGCGACAGAAATTGCTGCTGGGCCAACTTCCCAGCGGCGCCGCAGCCCTGGGTATCTCGCACTGCAATACCATTAGTCGGCGATCCCTAATGTTGTTGGCCCGCGTCGAGGGCAAAGAGGTGATCGTGTTTGTGGATCGGGTAGATCGAGATTCAAGCCAGGAAGATCCCAAGATCGCGGGCCTCAACCTCTTCAACCGGCAAGTGGGCAAGCTCATACTCTACGAGTTGACCCCCATGGCAAAGCCCATCCTGCTCGAGCATTTTTATGATCCCCAAGCTCAGCCTTCAAGTGCCAAGTAGTGGCATTTCGGGGGATTGATCAGGAAATGACCCGGTTTGCGCTGGCAACCAGGACATAGATGATGGCCGAGGCTGCCAACGCAAGCGCGATGGCTACTTTGGCTTGCAGGCGTTGGGCGATGATTCCAGCGTCTACGGCGGCCTCCTTGCGGTATGCCCATAGCAGCAGCCCGGCGATGCAAATGGTTCCAGGGCAACAGAAGTAGAGATTGATCAGTACAAGCACGTCATTGAATGCGGGGCGGTAGAAGACCATCAACAGGGAAAGCCCAAGGGAGCACAAGCCCATCCAGACGCTCAGCAAGGCCGCCATGGTTGCCCCTCATGAGAACATGAACAGGATTGGCCCGCTTTCACTGAGGTTGTCCCCCTAGTCAACTGCGGTCGGTCTTTCAGTGCGGGCGGGGGGATTCTTGCTATCTGTCGGCCGCAACGAGGCAGGCCGAATCTTCGTTTGAGTCTCCACGGCCACTTTCAGCGGCACGAAATTCGGCTGCGGTGTTCCGGGTAGGGCGTGGCTGGCAGCTTGGCCGTCTATGCTACGCATCGGGATTTTGCTGTGTGGTGGTTTGGTCGCCCGTTTGATATTGCCCCGCATCAGCCGAAACGCCCAGCCCAAAGTGCGGCGAATCGTTTGGGTAAGGCCAAGCATTCCCAGGAACTGCATACCCGCATCGGCGAGGTAGAGCCTGCTCTTCGGACGAACCAGGGCAATCAGGCCGCGGATGGGGTTATAGAAGTAGAGATAGGCCACCATGATGTTGAGCTGCTTCTTCCAGGGCTGTTTGTGCTCAGAAGCAACCACATAGTTGGCATCGAGCATGTACTGCTCGACGGGTCGCTCCGCGACGCTCTCATAAACCATTCCCGAGGTGAACGCTCCCTCGTAGAGCGTTGATCCAGTCGCCGGCGTCATCATCAAGACTTGTAAACTGACTGCCCCAGCCTTGCGCAGCAGTCTCGCCTGATTCAACAGGCCGTATGGCTTACCTGGTGTGTACAGGGGCTGAGTATCGTGGTGCATCATCATCGGCATGGGGCAGATGCCCCGCGCTTGCAGCAGCTGGAAGGCCTCACTTGTCTTGTCGACGCTCTGGCCCTTCTTGATGAAGGTGGCTGTCATGTCTTCCACGCCAATCCACAACGCCCTAACGCCCGCACCGCGCACCAACGAAAGATGTTCCTGTAATTGCAGGGTGTCGTGGACGGTGACTTCGGTCGCCCATCGGAACCTGGAACGCCGAGTTGTCATTTGGGAGTCATGGCGTGCCCGGGCCAACGTCTCAACAATGTCCAGCGTCCGGTCCTTATCGTTAAAGAAATTGTCGTCAGCGCCGAAGAAATGACGCACGCCGTACTCATCATTGATGCGGTTCATCTCTTCGGCTATGCGCGCTCCACTCTTGACGCGATGTTGTCGCTGATTGTAGGCCGGTATCGGGCAATAGGGACATGCAAACTTGCAGCCGAAGGTGAGCACCAAAGAAGAAACTGGGCTGAACCGTTTCACCATGTTGGCTGCCAGCGGTTGCGAACTCAGGGTGTGCTTGCGGCTTGGCGCTTCAAGTATTCCATACCCCAAAGCTGCGTGCGGGAGTTCATCAAGGTCGCCGACCAATTGCTGAACACCCGTGTCGACAAGTTCCTCTGCCGCGCCAGCTGCGTTGGTGCGCGAATAGACCAGACCTCGGATGTCGTCTAGCAGCCCGCCATCTCTTGCGCGAAGAAACGTGCTGCGCATGGACTCGCTCCGACCCCGGAGCGTGAGCAATCTCTCGATCAAACTCAAGAACACATATTCTTCGCCCGTGACTGCTACGTCTGCCCCCCATGGGTCGTGCGGATCGGAACTAAAGACTCCCCACGGTTCATAGATTGTCTTGGGTCCGCCGGCGATAATCAGCGGCCGGTGGGCTGCATCGATCCGACAGGCATCGCGGATCAGCGCTTCGCACTCTGCAGAGTGAATTTGCATGCTCGACACCATGAAGATGTCGGGGACTCTGCCATCGATGTCCATCAAAGAGGGACGAAAGTTGCGGTTCCACTGCTGGAGTACGATGCGGGTCTTGTTGAACCCGCTGTCGAGCATGGCTGATCCCACTGCCCGAACACCGGCAGGGGCCATCCGCAGGTCAGCATAAATGAAGGGCAACATGCGCGTTCGATGATCGAATGCACAGGCGATAACCGTACCCAAGGCATGCTGCCGAGACAAAACGCGCAGGCGTTCCCGCAGGTCCAGCAGCGCGCCGGGACGCAGCAGTTCGCTACCTCGTTCAAGACGTGGAAGTTCCATGCAAGACTCCTCGCAGAGCGGCGCTAAAAGCTTACCGACGATCTATAAGCCCATGGGGCGGTCAATTCTCAGATCTAGTGGTCACGCCGCCGCCCAGCTACCGGCGCGTAGCTTACCCCAGAACGGGGCCGAGGTACACCAGGGCAGCCGCAGGGATCATTTGAATGGTGGGGGGGCTGGAAATTGCAGGACTTTGCCAGAACTTCTTGATCAACGGCTCCGATTCAGGAATGCGCGTTGGTCCCGTTCCCGTTCTCGCGAAGATGGCCATTGCCATTTGTTCGGGAAGTACCATTCCTAACTGTCTTGCCGTTGGATTGGCCACTGCCGTTTCCATTTGAGGCAACGTACTCGTAGCCATTCCATTGAACGCAGCCGACGCCTCGATTCCTGCTCCGCAGGGGGTATCGAAATTGCGAATCCAGCCGCCGTTGCAGCAATTCGTCGACCGAGGTGAGAGATGCCCCTTTAGTGTGGACACGCCGTAGCGCCAAGTCTGCTTCTGATTCACTCCAATATCCGCAGCAATCTGAAACGATGGTCACTCGCTTATTGCGTGCCAGAAGCCCCATGGCCAGAGCGTTCATCGAGTATTCGATGCCAACGCCGAACAAAATGTATTCTTGGGCATCAAGTTGGGTGATGAAGCGATCAGCTTTCGGGTTGCAAAGGAGGTCGTGGGTTCGCTTGCGGAAAATGACCTGCTGGTAGGACGAAAACAGATTCAGAGGCACCGAAAGCATGCAGTCGCCTTCGACCATGACTCGGCTGCCGAACAACGACCACGACAACTTTCGTTGGCCTTCTGTGCCATCCACGCAATGCGAGGGGAATCCATCGTGGGTCCGCTCCTCACCGCGATGAGAATCAATCGACGAGATGACCGGCACACTGTTCCACTTAGCCCAGGCAACGACACGTCGAGCTGCCGAGGTAAGCGAAGACGGATTACATATCTGACACACCGCATCTGCGCCCAGGAAATCCTCCTGCGTGTTCATGTCACACAGAACACACTCAAAGGAACCCCGCTGGTTTTTCCTTGCGACCATAGTACTGCCCCTCCCGAGCGCAATTGCTGCGCGTACCGCTTGACGACTTGTTGTGGCAGTTCCTTGCCTTCGGCGTGGAGATGCTTCTTTCCCAAACTCCGCCAGCACCCCGGCGCTTCTTAGCCTTCCTTGAACTGCGGCGGATTATACCCCTCGTCGAATCCGACGGCGAGACCCAAAATGTGCGAAGTTTTGCAAGCTGTTGTGTGGTAGTAGGTTAGGACTGATTTTCCGGTGTGATATTGATGTGATTTCCAGTCGGGCGTGCGAAGTTTGGCCGATTCCGAGGCCAGAACCTGGTCGCTAGTTGGTCGTGGATTACTACAAGATCCGACGAATCGGCTGGTTTTCTAGGCAAGTTTCCAATCAGGGGCGGGGTCGACCTATTCTGCCTCCATTCACAGCGGGTCACTGGTAGATTCCAGCGTGCTTCCCAATCGGCGCTAGGATTTCTGCCCGCGTTGACCGATCAAAACCACGGGGCTAGACTCATAATACCGCCCGTTGGCGTAGTCCCGATTGGGGCGGTCGTTACCCGTGGTTTTCCGTCGAGCGCTCTCCATCCCTCATTCTCAGCCTGGCTGCGGTTGTTGAGGCCCATTTTTCATGAGCACCCCCATCCTCGAATCGACAAATGCGGGAGCGGAGAATCCAAGGTCGAGCAGCCCGCAGCAGAATCGACTCATTCTCTGGTCGTGGTGCATATCGGTAGCGTGGCACGGATTGCTGTTCGCGCTCATGCTGGTCAGTGCTTGGCTGGCGGACGCATCGTCGGGCCAGGAGGACTTGCCGCTCGCCCAAACCGACCTGCTGGGTGAGTTTTCCGAGACGCGCCTCAATATCGCCGACAAGACGGGCGAGGTTCTGTCGCCCGACCCGACCAAGAATCAACATGCCAAGATCGAGCCGAAGCAGTTCGAGATGCTCGGCGCGAGCGTGAAAGCTGCTCGTCCCGACCTGTCGATTATCGGAATCGGCACAGGTGGGGGGGCTGACTTGGGGATGTACGGTCTTCGGGCGTCGGATGGTGGCCCTGGGCCTAGTTTCTTTGGCTTGGGGGGTCGCGCTCGCGGAGCCAGGCGGATTGTCTATGTTGTTGATCGATCAGGCAGCATGATCACTACTTTCTTCGGCGTAAAAAAAGAACTTCGCGCCTCTGTCGAGCGTCTCAAGCGAAGCCAGAAATTTCACGTCATCTTCTTCAACGAAGGCGCGCCCCTGGAGAGCAAACCGCGACGCCTAGTTCCCGCGAATGGAAAGCAGAAGAACACGTTCTACGCATTCCTCGACCAAGTCGCACCCCAGGGAAACACCGACCCCAGCCCCGCCATGGAACGGGCCTTTGCAGTCAAACCCGACTTGATCTATTTTCTGACTGACGGCGAGTTCGACCCAAAGCTGCTGGATGAGCTAAGAAAATGGAATGCCGACAAGAGGGTGAGAATTTTCACAATCGCCTACGTCAATCAAATGACCAGGGCGATCCTCGAAAAAATTGCCCTGGAAAATAACGGAGAATTCCGCTTCGTATCCGAATATGACCTCTAACCTGATCAAGCGTGCTGAAACGCGACTGGGCATAACTTTCCTGCTCGCGATAGTCCTCTCTGCAGGCACTCTTTGCGCCGATCAACTCATTTGCCAAGATGCCAGTTTTCCAACACTGACCATTGTGGGAACCTCTGACGGCGATCTGCACGTTCGCTTGCCTGACGGGAACATCCAACGGGTACCCCTCATTGAAACACTGCGCATTGTGGCCGATTCAGTGGGGGGGATGAAGGATTTCAACCGGGCTGAGCGGTACAACGATGAATCCGAGTATCAACAGGCGGCTGTCCGGTACGAGCGTGCGCTGCGATCAGCAGATGGCTTTTGGTTGAAGATCATCGAACAGCGACTCGTCAGGGTGTACGCCACATCAGGGAAGCTGGACCGGGCGATCACATACTTCATAA
>JAJDDP010000031.1 GCA_029260235.1 Phycisphaerae bacterium
CCCCGAAGAACACGGCTCTCGCTATTGCCAGCCGTCCAGGCGCTTCCGTCCGTCGGGGCACCGTTGTAGCTGTCATGCCATTTGTCCTCGCACCACTCCCAGACGTTTCCGTGCATGTCGTACAAACCAAAATCGTTCGCCGCAAAGCTGCCAACAGACGTTGTTTTCTCTCGATACACGCCCTTGCGCCCATGGCCGTAGGTGCCATTGCCATCATAGTTGGCCTGATCCGTCGAAATGGTGTCGCCAAAGTAGAACGGACTCGATGTGCCTGCACGGCAGGCGTACTCCCACTCCGATTCACTCGGTAGCCTGATCTCTCGGCCAACACGCTGAGATAGCTTCCGGCAGAACGACTGGCAATCATCCCAGCTCACCCGCTCCACCGGACAGTCACCGCCGCAATCCTTGAAGCTCGATGGATTCTGGCCCATCACCGCCTGCCACTGAGACTGCGTCACCTCGTACTTGCCCATGTAGAACGGCTTAGAAATCCGAACCCGATGCTGCGGGCCTTCGTCATCGTCTCGGCCCTCCTCCGTCTCCGGAGAACCCATCAGGAACTCGCCCGCCGGGATCAAGACCAAATCCATGCTCACGCCGCCGCCGAGGTCCACGGTAAGCACATTATCGTTCGCCGGAACCACAGGAGGCTGTGGCCGGGGCGTTAGTCGGCTGGCCAGGAGCTTCTTGAGCTGCTCTGCGAACCGGTCGGTTTCCCAGGTGGTTTCATAGTCGGTCAGCTTGGCCATGGCCGCCGAGAAATCTCCGGCTGCGACCAGGTTTTCGATTACCTTTTGATCCCCCAGCCTCAAGGCAGACAAGAAGTCCGTGCCCGAACGCGGCGTCGTTGCGGTTCGATCCGGCGAGGCAGGCTTGAGTAGTGCCCCGGGGCGCAAGAACAGGAAGTCCCCCTCACCCGAGAGATATTTTGCCTGGGGTGAGAGTGACCGGTCCGGCCCGAACTTGGCTAGCACCGCGCGGGGAACTCGGTCCTTGAGCATAACTCCCAAGGCGCTGGCCTGCAGAGGGCGTTCCTCGGCCTGCAGAATCTCGAGCAGCTTGTAGGTGAAGGCCCCGTGTCGCCAGGCATTGTGCTCGACTGCTTCTTCCCCGGCAGTTCCCGCGGTGATCACTTGACGGGCACGGTATTTCAAGGCGTTGATGATGGCCGGTGGGGCATCGAGCGACTTGCTCGACAGGTAGCCGCTGTAGCAGGAGTCGATCAAGAAGAGGACGTGCTTGGCGGGTATGCCTTCGGCGTCGGTACGCAGGTCATCCATACGCAAGGCGTGCCGTCGGTACGCGGCTGGGTTGGCGGCATTGTTCAGAGACAGGTCGGCATTCTGAGGAATCAGGTAGCCAACCTCTGATTGCCCCTGTCGGATTGTGGCTCCGTGCCCCGAGAAGTAGATGATCACCGCATCGTCCTCGCCGACCCGGCCAGGATCGTAGAGATCAGCTATGGCATCGCTAATTCCTCTTCGGCTGGCATCATGGCCAGTAAGCAAGCGGACGTCATCGAAACCGTATAACTGAGTCAGTATGTCGGCCAGACCGCTGGCATCTGCCTCGGCATAGGAGAGATCCGGCACGCCGGAGGAGGCGTAGTCGTTGATCCCAATGCAGAGGGCGTGCATCTTCGGGTAGGGTCGCGGGGCGGCTGATTTGTCCACCGGCGCGACACCGATGCCCTTGTCCTGAGCGACGGCGCCGGGTAACGCGGTCGAAGCAACCAGGACGGCCATGGTCAGCACAATTCGCCTGTTCGATCTCATTATCTTACGGTCCTCCACGGTCCAGACCTGTTAGCTGAGTGGATTTGCACCTGATTATGGCCAATTCCCCGATGCGCTCCTGACCGCAGCAACTCCCATCATACGGTCCCCCGGGTTTTCTGCCAAAACAAACCTAATCGGTCGGTTTTCTGCGCAATGATCTGCCGCAGAGATGTCTGACGCGATGGGATCACCTCCTCCGGGGGCGGGGGAGCAGATGAGTGGATCTTTTCGCGTCACCGATCGTTCACGAGCCGCCTTCATCATCGTCTTCCCCATGTCCCGAGGACATGGGCCACCCTGCCGGTCGATGGGCGTTATCAGTATCGCCAATCTGCATGGGCAGAAGATCTTGCTCCAAACACATCGACGAGCGCGCACTCGGTATTAGAAAATGACAAGTGTTGACACAAAACCTCTTTACTTTGAGAGGAACCTGGAATACAAATAGCAGCGACCCACCGCGACTTACTCATATCATCGAAGTTTGAGGAGCTGAACGATGTTTCGGTGGCGCCCGCGGTTCGTCGTGCTGGCAGGTTCTCTGTTGGCGGTCAATTGTTTTGGTCTGGTTTGGATACGCCACAGCCTGAAGACCGGGTTGCACAAACGGGTCCGGGTGCTGGCAGCGCTGCCGGTGAGAGACGTGGATGCCACGGACCGGCTCACCCTGATATTTGATGAGCCTCTGGTCGCATCGAGCACTGTGGATTTGCCCCTGGAGCGATCCCCCTTCGAGATTGATCCGAAACCCGCCGGCCGGTGGGTCTGGACCGCCCCAGAACGCCTTGAGTACCAATTGAGGAGACCGCTTCACCCCGGGCGCAACTACTGGGTTCGCCCAACCGCCTACTTCGAGGAACTGACCGGTCGAAGCTTGGTTGGCGAGTCGGCATTCGACTTTCAGACCCGCCCCCTTCGCCTGGAATCGTGCAAATTCAAGACGCTTGACCGCCGAAGCGGACAGCTCACCCTCCACTTCAATCAGGCAGTTAGCCCCGATGACCTGGCTGAACACCTAACCTTCGACGGCGAGCCGCTCGGCACGGAGGTGGGTTCGAGGCGAAGGCGAGTCGTCGCAACTTGCCTGACGCGCGATCCGGCATCCAAGCTGGTGTTGCAGCTTCAGAGGCCGACGTCGGACAACACCACCCTGCGAATCGATGGCGAGCTGACCGGTTTCGGTGGGGAGTTCGGGCTGGGTAGCACGTTCAAGAAAGAGCTGTACTTCAGCCCACTGTTCACCCTGGACTCGGTCTATGTCTCGGAACCGCAGTTCGAGCGATCCATCGCAGTCCACCTCGATTTTTCACATCGACTGGACCGCGGGCAAGCCAGCCCAAGTGTCTCCACCAAGCCGCCGGTTGCGGGTATGCATACATCCATCCGCTGGGATGAGTTGATTCTGCACGGCCCGTTCAAGTGTGGCCAACGATACACCGCCACGGTCGAACCCAATCTGCTCTCTTCCAAAGGCAAGACGCTCGGCGAGCCACAGACGATTTCCTTTGAAGTCCCCGATCGAGAACCGGGGATACGCTTCCTTGCCAAGCACGGCACCCTGAATCCGAAGGGCAATCTGGCTTTGGACTTGGAGTTGGTCAACATCGCTGGCGTTCGCTTCGATGTTTCCAGGGTGACAGTCAACAACATTGTGCCTCATCTCCGGGGTGAAGGTATGAGGGCGACGGGGCGGGACGTCGTCCATCGTTCGATCACAGTGGATTCGGAGCACAACCAGCCCGAGACGGTGGCCTTGGATTTGGGAGAATTGATCGATCAACCGCTGGGCATCTACCGGATTGAGGCTGACGCAACCGACCACACCTGGACTAGCGACCGAGTGATCGTCTCGGTAACCGATCTGGCCATCACAACCAAGACCGAGAGGGGTGGCCTGTGGGCGTGGGTTACGTCTTTATCGACGGGTCAACCGGCGGCAGGAGTAACGGTGCGGGCACGGTCGTACAACAATCAGGAACTATGTTCAGGATCCACCGGCGCTGACGGCACGATCCATCTGGATGTACCCAAAGGCCCTGACGGCCCGGTCTGGGTGGTGCTAGCACAGCTTGGTCAGGATCTGACCTATCTGATCCCCGAGAAGCGGACGCTCGCGTTCGAGGATGTGGATCAATCCGGCCGTTCGATTCCCCATACATATGATATCATGCTCTACACCGAGCGGGGCGTTTATCGGCCGGGCGACACCATCCATCTGACTGGGATCATCCGCGACGCAAAGGGCCAAGTGCCTCCGGCGTTTCCACTGGAAATCAGCATCCAACGGCCTGATGGACGGCAGGTGACCTCGCTGGCAGCCAAGCCCGAGCACGGGCAGGGTGTTTTCCACGCTGATTACACAACGTCGAAGGATGCCCAGTTGGGGTCTTATGAGTTTGCGGCCACTTTGCCCGGCTCGGAGGAATGGCTAGGCGGAACGACGACGCTGGTCGAGGCGTTTGTTCCGGTTCGGATCGAAGTCGAGGCTGAGGCGACCTCGCGGCGCTATCTTGCCGGCGAAGATCCGGAGTTGAAGGTGGCTGCGCAATACCTGTTCGGCAAACCGGCAGCGGGGCTTCCGGTGAGAGTAGCCGGGCAGTACCGGGCCATCACGTTTGAATCATCCCGGTTCAAGGACTTCACGTTCGGTGATCCAAACCGAAGTGCGTCGATCCCCATCCAGGAGATTGAGGTCGATCTGGACGAACTGGGTGAGGCGGGCATTACGATCAAACCACCAAGATCGAAAACGCCAGGCCTTTGGCAGGGACAGACGGCGGTCACCGTGACCGAGCCGGGTAGCCGATCCGTGTCGAGCAATGTCACCTTGGAACTCGACACAGCCGAGCGGCGCGTGGGCCTCTACATTTCAGATGGCCTAGGGGTTCCGATAGACGAGAACTTTGAAGTCCAGTGGGTCCAGCTGACCAGCGAGGATTCGCTTGCCAGTCCCGAACCGTTCACCCTTGAGTTGCAACGAGTCGAACGCGATTGGGTGGTCGAGGAGGTCAACGGGCGGGCGGTTTGGAAGTCGGCTGAACAGCTGATCCCCGTTATGAAGACCTCCGTGGCAGCGGAATCTGAATCGGAGTCTCAGGGATCTCTCCAAGTCGTCTGCCCCCTCGGTGGGCAGTACAAGTTGACGGCCGTCGATGGCGAATCAGGGGTGAAAACCGTTCTGGAGTTCTATGCGGCCGCCAATGATGCAGAAGCCAGGATGCTGGCTATGAATCGACCCGAGCAATTGGAGATCTCCCTGGGCAAGAAACGCTACCTGCCCGGATCGCTCGCAGAAGTACTCGTCCGTAGCCCCTTCCCCGGCACGCTGGCCCTGACCGTGGAAAGGGATCGCATTCTTCATCACCAAGTCGTTGAATTGGGCGACACCTCGGCGAGGATCCAACTTCAGATTCCCGAGGACATTCACGGGGGAGCATTCTTGGCCGGATCCTTGGTCCGGCCCATCGATCCGAACGCGGACACCTGGCTGCCGCACCGGGCACTGGGGATGACTCGATTGGTGGCTGAGAACTTCGACCACGACATGGTTCTGGATGTCGATGCCCCCACAGATGCCCGGCCGGGGGAGACGATTCCGATCGCCGTGCAGACCGACTGCCCGATCGACCTGAACGGGCCTCCGGTGGTGCATCTATGGGCGGTGGATGAAGGGATCCTTTCAGCGACACGCTACGGCACGCCGGACCCCTTGGCGCACTTCCTCGGCTTCCCTGAATCCTATGTGGAGACTTCGGACATCTACTCCGGCTTGTTGCCCGACCACAAACGGCCCGAATCAGTAGACCATATTGGCGCGGGTGACGACGAATCGTCGCGAAGAGATCTCCGCCGCAGCCCGGTACCCTTCGACAATCGCAAACCCGCCGTAGTCTGGAGTCAGATCGTTCCGGTGGACGCGGATGGACTCTTGGAAACCGAGATAGTCCTGCCTGACCTGACCGGGCGTTTGCGATTGATGGCAGTGGTTATCGATGGGGACCGGTACGCCTCAACGCAGAGGGACATCACGATCTCAACACAGTTATCGATTGAGGCCGGCTGGCCTCGCTTCGCGGCATCGGGGGACACCTTCAAGGTTCCGGTCAAACTGTTCAATTCAACAGGCCAGAGGATCAACGTTGATCTTGCGGTTGATGTCGATGGTCCTTTGCAGGGAGATCTACGACCTTCGGGCGAACGATTGAATTTGGAGCCAGGCAAATCCGCTACCGTCTGGGTGAATGCCAGGGCACATGGGATGGGGTCCGTTGTGGCGCGAGTGATCGCTACGGCGAAGACGCGGACCGAAGGGAAGCTGATCGCTTCCGCGGAAGCACAGTTCCCCGTTCGTCCGGCGTCACCACCCGTTGCTGAGACCAAGCTGGTACGCGTTCATCCGGGGAAGCCGATTCACATCGATCCGCCTTCGACTTTCATGGCGGGCACCACGCGCACCGCCTTTCGCATCAGTCCGAGGCCTGACGTTGAACTTCTTCCTGCCTTCGAGGCGGTTGTCGGCTACCCGTATGGTTGCGTGGAACAGACTTCCAGTCGGCTCTTGGTGCTCCTCCATGCTCGAGACGTCTTATCGCAGGCCATTCCCGATGACAGTCGGGCCATGCGGCTACCGGAGATGGTTGAGGCGGGCATTGCCCGACTCTGGTCGATGCAAACTCAGTCCGGGGGCTTGGCCTATTGGCCGGGCGACAGCAAACCCAACCTTTGGGGATCAGCTTACGCAGGAACTGTCTTGGCGGAGGCACTGGAAGCTGGATACGAAGTAGACGACCGACTGGCCAAGGATCTCGCGGCGTTCCTAAAGCGATCACTACGCCACGACTCAACGGGTGACGTTGACCAGAACTTGCGGGTGCTAATCTGCCACACGTTGGCCGCAATCGATCAGCCACCGCAAGGTTGGATGTCGCGGCTTGGCGAACGCATGGACCTCTTGGACACGGCCGGCCGAGCTTACCTGGCCTCGGCCTGGAACGCAGCCGGCCGCAAAGACCGGGCGATGGCCGTTCTTCAGAAAGACTATTCCGGACAATCCATTGCCTCCGCAACCGGCGGCAGAATCACTTCGCAACTCAGACAAGAGGCCTTGTTGCTCGATGTCCTATGCAGACTCGATGCCGAACATGAGCGCATACCCGCTCTGGTTCAGAAAGTGCAGCATGCCCACAAGAACGGCCGGTGGGGCAACACGCTTGAAAACGCCACTGCTTTGACCGCCCTTGCCCGCTATCAATCAACCCAAGAAGTCGAGAACGATTACTCGGGCCTCGTCCAATGCGGCGGCGCCGATGTGCTCTCGTTTGACCACACCATGTCAGCCGCATTTGAAGTGGACAACCTCACCGGGCCGATCACGGTATCCACCGCAGGGTCCGGATTGGCCTATGCGACCATCACCACTGAGGGTTTGCCTGCTGCTGCGTCTGCCACGCCCTTCGATCGCGGGCTTCGCGTACGCCGCCTCTGGAGTGACTCAGACGGTCAGCCCATCGATGGTAAGAAGCTTGAGGTCGGCGATTTGATCCGCGTAATCGTGAGTATTGTTACTGCAGGACTGCGTGGAGACGACGAGATTGACAACATCGCCATCGTGGACGTTCTGCCCGGAGGTATGGAAGTCGAGAATCCACGATTGGCAGTTTCTGCTCATCTGGACGATTCACCAAACGACGAACCGGACCGGACAGAGTTTCTCGATGACCGGGTGCTACTGTTTACTTCGGCGAATCGGGAGAAGCGGGTCTTTCAATATGCCCTGCGCGTAGTGACAGCCGGCTCGTTTGCCCTGTCGCCGATTCAAGCTTCATGCATGTATGACGCCGACATCGCCTCGCTGCACGGTGGCGGACGCGTCGAGATTCAGCCGTGATCTGGGCGCATTCATCGCTCCGACGTCGCCGATGGGTTCAGCGCGGAACCACTGCGTGCTTGTGCTGCATCGTCGTGATCGCGATGGTCGCCGGGATCATCAACGCTGCCTGTCCTTTTCCAACCGGGCAATTGGAGGATCAACGGGTCAGCGCCCTGGTGACGGATCGCCGCAGCCGGATCTTGACAGCGCACGTAGCGGATGACGATCAATGGCGATTCCCCGTGCCGCTCGACAAGATGTCACCTTGGCTTCTCCTGGCTACCATCGCCGTCGAGGATGAGCGTTTCCGGTCTCATGCAGGTGTAGATCCGATCGCGGTGCTGCGGGCTGCCGGACAGAACATCTCGTCGGGCTGCGTCGTTTCCGGGGCAAGCACGCTGACCATGCAAGTGTGCCGCATGATGGATGACCGCCCCAGATCGTGGCGATCCAAGATCATCGAGTCATTCAGGGCCGTGCAGCTTGAACGCATCTACGCCAAGGATCGCATTCTCGAAACGTACCTCAACATGGCGCCCTATGGTGGGAACATCTGCGGTGTAGAAGCTGCCTCCCGGGCCTACTTTGACAAACCTGCCGCCGAGCTTGCGCTCGGGGAAGCGGCATTGCTGGCCGGACTTCCTCAATCACCTTCACGGTACCATCCGGATCGATTCCTGGCCGCAGCCATGCAGCGCCGGCAGACCGTGCTCCGACGGATGGCGGAGTTGGGCATGATCTCCCCGGAACAGCGGCGCACGGCGGACAACGACGTTCCGGCTATCCAGTCGGTTAAGACTGCACCGCGCGCTCGTCATGCGGCGGAGCTTGCCCGTCAGCAGCGGCCCGAAGGAGGCTGCACCACGATCGACCTCGACCTTCAACTGGAGGTTGAACGACTCGTGGCTGACCATGCCCGGTCGTTGCGGCCTCGGACCAACATCGCCGTGGTGGCGATCGACATCGACGACGCCGCCATCGTTGCCTTGGTCGGTTCGTCCGACTTCGATGCCCCTATCGATGGGCAGGTCAACGGCGTCGTAGCCTGTCGCAGCCCCGGCTCAGCCTTGAAACCATTTGTCTATGCGGCGGCATTTGAAGCGAGTCGATTGAACCCCAAGTCCATCGTCCATGATGTGCCCATTGAGCGCGGCGGTTGGGCACCGCGCAACTTCGACCGGCAATACGCCGGCCAAATTACCGTCACCCAAGCCCTACAACGATCGCTCAACATTCCAGCCATCCTGGTCGCGGAGGGAATCGGGAGTACACGCTGCATCGGTGCAATCGAATCCGCCGGCATCAGGCTACCCGTCCGTACGCCGATTCGCTCGGGCCTTTCGCTGGCGGTGGGCGGAGTGGAGGTGACGCTTCTGGATCTGACCAATGGGTATGCAACGCTGGGCCGGCGAGGCGTGCGGCGCTTGCCTCGGCTGTTCGCTGGTCAGCACAGCCCCGCTACCCAAGCCCTGGATGCCAACGTATGTGCGGCCATCAATGACATCCTCTCCTCCCGCGCCCGTCGTCCGCGCGGAATGGAGTCGCTGCCCAAGCAAGAGGTCCCCTGTTTCATGTGGAAGACGGGAACCAGTTCGCGCCGACGTGACGCCTGGGCCGTCGGACATAACCACCGCTTCGCTATCGGCGTGTGGGTCGGCCGATTCTCCGGTGTCGGCAACCCGCAGCTTGTAGGCGGCAAGGTCGCCGAACCCTTGCTCGCCAAGTTATTCGCGTCGCCGGGCTTGCGAGCAAACCAGACACCCGACGCGCATGAGGAGTGGGCCGTGCAACGTCAACTATCACCACCGGTTGAATTACAGCCACAACTCCGCATCACCCGACCAGCCGATGGGGCCGCATACGTCGCCATGTCGGGCCAAGCTGTCATCCATCCGGCTGCGAACATCGCCGGTGATCATTGCTGGTTTCTCAACGGGATCCTTGTCCAGAGCCAAGATGCAAGGAGGCTGGCGTTACGTGTCGGCGTCTATGAACTGCGATGTGTAAGCAACAGGGGCGATTCGGCGTCGGTGAGCTTCACTGTGCGGAGTAGCGTGGCGCGAAGATGATGTCCTGTTGACGCAGGGGCTGCCGTTTGTGTGATTTGACGTGCGGTCGCAGGTGATCGCTTAATCATCCGGCCAGGCCGTATCTCGCGTGTCGAGTGCCGACATGACGTAAGCGTACAACCAGTATCTTGGGTTCCAAGTTCTGCCCGCCTCATCAACCGATTCCAACCATTCCGCCTGGTCCGAGTCAAACCGCTCCTCTTGGATGTCCTGCAGGATCCATTCCTGATTGTATATCGCAAAAGTGAACCGATACTTGCGGAGTTGGGCTTGGACACGCTGGAGACTTCGCCGGTCAACATATTCCTGTCCTAATATCTCTATGCTCGTCGCACTTCGCTCTTGGGCGCGTTTGGTCAGGGTGTCAACGAGTTCTGGGAATGATCGCTGAGAAAACTCGAGCTTCTTGTCGCTTCGACCCAAGAGTTTCGCGCTGTAACCCACCACTTCGAGTTGGCCGATATAGCGCGGTTCTGAACTCTTGGTCGTGCGAAGCTCCAACACATAGTCCGCGGCAAATCTCTTGAACACCTCGTTTCCTCTGGCGAGGATCACATGGCTGAGATATTCGTTGTCCGGGTCCGGCCAGGCCATGTAGGTGACTGCAACCGGCGCTGTCCGATCCAATCGGGCCAATAAATCGCGACAAAGCGCCTCGAAGCCTTGCAGCGGCTCATCAGCCGGCATCGAATCCTGTTCGTATTCGCCCCCGGCTTTTTCTTCTTCTGACGCGTCGTGCGCGTAGCTTCGTGAGATGGGCTTACGAACGATCAATTCTCCGTCATTGAACGCTTTGGCTAACCATTGTTTAGAGGCCTCAAGCTTAGAAGATGCCGCTTCAAAACGATCATCGAGTCCTTGTTCCCGGCCCATGTCGTCCATCGGGATCACTTGCGCTGCAAGCAGCAGGTGTTCGGCCTCAGCCAGGTGATGCGAATCGATCGCCGTGTCGATCTGGGCAAGGATTCGCTCCTGCCTCGCGTGATAGAACGATATTGCATGCTGCCGCTTCAAATAATCAGGCAAGAAGAAGCAACCGAAGATCGCCGGAGCACCGACAATGAAGGATGCGACCCAGACTTTTTGGTTTGTCGTCATTGCGTTGCACCATCAGCCGATCCAAACGGGTGGCCCTTCTCCTTTGGAGGCGGGTGGCTT
>JAJDDP010000032.1 GCA_029260235.1 Phycisphaerae bacterium
CGTGAAGCAGGAGCCTTCCCAAAGCGTGAGGGACTTGCTGAGCACGCTGCCAGAGGGTGCCGCAGTCGCTAGTGGTGTCTCGGTGAGCGAGAACCCGATCGGAGACGTCTCAGTCGTGAGGAGAACGGTCGCCCTCGCCCCCGATCTCACCATCGACGAGTTGGCCCTCTCGGATGCTCACCCGCACCGGGGTTCAGCCATCGCTGTGACGGCGCATGTTCGGAACGGTGGGCTGTCCACCGTCGCAAACAACGGGCAGTTCGTTGTGGAATTCTTCGCCAGTAGTTCGTCCGACCAAGCTCCCGTCAAGATCGGCGAGGTAGCCATTGAGGACGAGATTCCCTTCAACGCTATTGCCCAGGTGCAGTTGGACTACATGATGGCCAGTGATGGTTCGCAGACTATTACGGCGCAGCTGCGTGACATGGGTAGCCTAATCGAAGAGAGCGACACGACAAACAACTCGGCCACGACTACGCTCGGCCAAACTCCTGCGCCCACTGACTTGACCGCGTGCGTCGAGCGCGGCGACCCATCGGTCTTGCTCTCCTGGGAAGCAGGAGAAGTTGAAGGCACCGAAGCGTACATCATGTATCGCTCGCTGATGCCGGACGACACGCTCGAGTTTATTGGGGCTACTTCGGGAACTGAGTTTGTCGATTCGCAGGTCTTGCTGAACTCGACCTATCACTACCACGTTGCCGCAGTTGACAGCTACGGCGTCGTTTCGAAGCTCGCCGGCCCGGTGACCGCCCAGCTTGACTGTGGCGGCGGAGATGCTGACCTTGACAGGGTTGCCGACGATTGCGATTTCTGTCCGGAGTCGCCGCAGGGCATCGAGGTTGATGCCATCGGGTGCCCCACCGGCTGCGGAGAGAATGATATCGATGGTGACGGAGTGGCCGATCTGTGCGACCTCTGTCCGGAGACTTCTGTAGGATCAATCGTGGACGAAGCCGGATGCCCGACCAGGGGAGACGGGACTGTCGCCGAACCGTCTGGCTGCGGCGACAACGATGCCGATGGCGATGGCGTTGCCGACAACTGCGATTCCTGTCAGGAAACTCCTCAAAGTACCAAGGTTGACACCGTAGGGTGTCCGATCGGCTGTGGCGAGAACGATACCGACCGTGACGGAGTAGGTGATCTATGCGACATCTGCGCGGAGACGGCGGCAGGGACTGCTGTGAACGCAGCCGGGTGCCCGATCAGCGTCGATGGGACTAATGGTCAACCGGAAGGATGTGACCCGTGTGTCGATATCCTTGACGAGCCAAAAACCGAAGTACCTAACCCGCTGAATGGCGGCACGTCAAATGGTCGGCCAGTCTCGGCGCCTTGCGGGGCGGGCGGCTGCGGGGCAGGGGTGGGCACGCTCTTGCCGTTCATGGCCCTGCGGTTGTTCTTCTTGAAAGCCCGAACTGGACGCAGGCGACGGCGTTAAGGGCGATGTTCGAGGTACGCACTTCGCACGCGGGCCGTAATGCTGATGCGAAGTGCGTACCAATTTTCGATGAGGTGTGCGTCTGCGGGGTGTGGTCGGGCTATCCAGACGGTGCGTGCAGGCCTGCCGAATCTAGCCCACTGCCTCAGCACCAGCGAATCCAGACGCATAGCGCTCGGCTGCGCCCAGACGAGACAAGTAGCGAAACAGGAGGACGACAAGTTTCCAAATCCCGAGGATCAACGGCCCGGCAAACAAGGCCGACGGTTGCCTCATGGTGCCCGGAGACGTCACCATCCCGCGGGAGTATTAACGGACATTCTGTCCCACCAGATAAGATGACACCAACACATCAAAGATTTTTTGATTGCCGTAAGTGCTTTATTGACGGGCGATTATGGGAAATCAAGCTGAGCCAAATGAGATGGGCAGATCCAGCAACTTGGCCTCCCCAAAGTTGCCGGTTGTGCATCAGTTGTTTGGCAACGAAGCCATCCGGCCCAAGGTTTCCGGCCCGCGCGAGCATTTCTTCGGCTTTCGAAGCGATCACGCCGTTGGTGTAGACGGCCGCGCCAGGAGACGATCGTCGCTGAGGCCCGAAGGCCGGATTCGGTACCTGCCTATTGCTGCACCGCCCTTCGAAGTGGCCATCCTAACTAAGGCGGGTTGTCAGCAATGTCCGCGCTTCGTCTGGATAGAAATGTGCCGCGGGCGGCTGCGAGCCAGCCGCGGCTGCGTCCTGGCCGCTCGAAAATTGTTACCAACGTTTCTCGACGTCGTACCCGGGATCATTCGTCTTCCCCGGCCACACGATCATCAGGCGGCAGCCTTTGGTAGGCAACCATGATTTCAGCATCTCTCCATCACTGAGAAAACTGGGCCGAAGCTCGGAAACTGACGCATTCCGACCTGTCATCCACCGCGAGCACACAACGATTGCAGCCGAAACTGTCGATCGCATTTGTTTGCACTGAGCTGCGCCTGTTCATGCAGCCGGATCCACGAAATTTGAGTGCGGCGTATGCAGTGATGGCCTAGCTGCTTAATTTGGGGGCATTTTGCGTTATTATACAAAAAAGCCTTTTGAGATCACAGATCAAGCACACCAGGCTTACATCACCTGCTTAATTTTACGCCCTTTTGCGTTACTATATAATGGAGGTTGGATAGCCTTCAGTGGCGCCATCCGCCAGCTAGCAACGACTGTGGTCCTTCCAGGATTCTGCCTTTCGATTCTACGAAGCGGTATCCTTCAATGGGCTGACGGTAAGCCCCCTTCGACTTCCACCCACGCATCAACGAGCATGCCTAATCGTAACTTCACTGGAAACAGCCGTGGTTGTCGATATGAGGCCGCTGTCCAGGTCAGAGCGGCTGGCTGACGACGTACAGCAGCTTCGGGACCGCGGTATGCTCTGGAAAGACATCTGCAGGCTACTCCACTGCGGGAACAGTACGGCCATGTCAGCCTTGAACGAGAGTAGACGTTATATTAGCTCGACCAGTGCCACAAACGACTGCCAATGGGCTACTTTCAACCGGGGACGACTGCGAGCCGTCCCCGGTATATCCCAATCCAATGCGGCACGGTGTGTGCGTGCATTTCTAGAACAGAAAAAGTCGGGCCAGACGAATCTAACGAGGTATGCATTGCAGCAAGCTACATTTTCGTGAGTCCGCTGGCGGTCGCTCATTGCTCCCCTATGCAGCCGAAGAGAATTTGCCTTCCTGTCATGTGGATCTCCTCTAGTTCCGATGGGCATCGATGGTCAGTTTGATGTCGGTGATGCCGTCGCCTTGTGCCAGGTCGCCCGTTGGGCCGTAGATGAACTGCATTAGCTTGTCCCGGATCACGGCCGGATCGGGATCACCCGTCCACTGACCACCGGGAATCACCAATACCCACTCCGTGTTCCAGGCAGAATCGAGTGCGCGGCGCGGGTGACGACGTCCAGTCGATCAGGCTGGAGGTCGTTGGCGCAAGTCTCACGGGACTGGGGGTACCCCGCTGAAACTCCATCCGGGGCCAATGAGCCTACTGGGTTACATCTGGGCGAGCTTGGCGCGGAACTGTGGTGAGTAGAGAGTCGTTCTTGGATCCAGTTAGACGGTGCACTGTCAGGCCAATCCTGCCCGATCCGGCGTGCATGTGTCCACCTTCACCCCCAAGCGGTCGATACCGAAGAGCGGCCGCAAAAGCTCGAGCCGCGCGGGAGTGTCGATGCAGCCTTCCTACCGATGCTCGGTCCAGCTTCAAAAACCTGGCGGTAATTCTGAGCCCATGGTCCCGCTCTGGGAGGCATCTCCTGCCCATCTCCGCCTGTCAGAGTACTACGGGGGAGTGCGGAACTGCTCAGAGTTCCATCTCCTTCCCAGTGGGGATCTATCACCCGTTTGGGGATTGGCCGTATTGGAGCAGCCCGAGTGGTAATTTGCTCTGCCCGTTGCAGCGGCCTGCTACCGACAAGCTGAAAGCCAACTGACCCGGCCTCGGTCTCGCAATACCGTCAACGAGATTGGCGGTCGGCTTGGCTTCACGACCGAACCAGGCCGCTACCGTGGCATCCGCAATCAAGTCGGATTCGATGGTATCTGGCGATCTCCCGATGGATACGCCTTGCTTCTAGAGGTCAAGACCACCGATGCATACCGAATAAACCTTGATACAATTGCGGAGTACCGTCATAAACTGGTCGCCGACCAGCGCATCCAAGAATCAGCCTCTTCCATCCTGCTTGCAGTGGGTCGCCAGGACACCGGAGATCTTGAGGCACAGATTAGGGGGTCTCGACATGCCTGGGATGTTCGCGTCATCAGCACAGATGCGCTGGTGAGATTAATGGAGATTAAAGAGCAGATGTCTGACTGGGAGACCAGTTCCCGCATCAACGGAATTCTTCGGCCAATGGAGTACACTCGAATTGATGGAATCATCGACCTGCTATTCTCTACGGCCAAGGACATTCAGACCCCAGATGACGAGGCGCCAGACCAAGAGGCTGCTGATGATGACGTAACTCTTGCTGAGCAGACAAGTACAGTATTCGATCACGACCGTGCCCGCGCCATGGCTCTTGAAAAACTCGAAGCTCATATCGGCACGGTTCTTAAGAAAAAAGGCAGGGTCTTTTGGGGCAGCGCCGACGGACGCTATAACGTGGTTTGCCTCTCGTCACGTCCGTACGGTCGAGACACCGATGCTCCGCGGTTCTGGTACGGGGTGAACCCCCGTCACAAGCCCTTCCTCCAGGACTGCGAGAAGGGCTATATGCTATTTGCCTGCGGGACTGAGTATACACCAGTGGCCGTCCCTACAACTGAGTTTCTTCCCATGCTCACGACATTCAAGACCAGTCCACCTCAGCCTACCGAGGACAAACCTCTTCATCACTGGCACGTGAAGATTCACAGACCTGGGGAACGCGCTGAAATCGACATGTCGCTTGCTGGAGGCAGGACTGACATCAGTCGATTCGTTGTCCGATAGAGGCGCTCTGCAATCAAACAGCCCTAACTGTAAATCCTCGCACGCCGACCGGACGAGTCGCTCCCTGACCCACTGCATAGGCAGCCGCCTTCAGCAGCTTCCGCTATTGCCTTGGCTGACCATTCTTAGGTCCCATGCTCTGCCACGTCTCAATGAAGAACAATGAAACCGTGCTAGCGGAATGAATTGCCAGCCGAGCAATCCGCGCATCCACAGCTACTCGTCGTTTGCCCCTGCCGTGGGCGTCTCCGGCGTGAGTGCGCAGCGCACCGATCCCACCTGTCACGCTCGACAGACCGCCCAGAATCTGGCGGAGATCCTGTGCACATTCAATCGGCAGATCCTTGCGTGCAGGCGACAAATTCAGGTGCTTACCGATTTCAGTCACGAGGCCCTTGACGTCTTGCTTCGCTGGATAGGGCAGGTTCATTTCATCCAAGAGGCACTTGCAGACGCTTTCAACTGTCGTGCAGGCCGCTGTGATCGCAGCTTCGGGATTGCTCTCCGCCTGCTTCATGGCCTGCTCGAAATCATGCTGGACCGATTCGAGGTCGAGCTTCTCGGCTGCCTTCTTGAGCGCAACGGCGGCGACCACATTGGTGCCAACAGCTACAACTTTGTAGCGGCCACCAATTTCTTGTAACTGACAGTTGTCGAGCTGGAGGCGTTGATTCAGATGATTGATGACGCCGCCTAGCGTCTCAGGCTTATCCAGGAAGTCTCGCGGATCGGCCACAGCCTCAATCACATTGATTATTTGCTCGTGCCCTAGCGGCTGTTTATTCACTTCAACGAGCAAGTCGCGCACTGAAGGCATACGGGAGTCAATGTGGATCTCCAGCCCCAAGCTACCGAAGAATCGCACGAGCTCAGGGCCAGAACGGTAGAGGCCAATGGGCGATCGAGGGCCACCACCAGGGCCGCCGGTGACGACGTCGGTGAGGGCGGTAATCGTCTGGAGCGAGAAACACCGCATAACAAATCTTCACAAGAGCTGCGGACAGACGGCGAGTCCTTAAGATGCCAAAGGGTACCTCGGCCGTCAATACCGTCACACCCAGACGCGCCCTATACGCGCCCAAGCCAATCTGCGGGCAAATGCGCACAAGAAAAGCCAGCCGTAAGTGACTGGCCTGTCTCGGGTTACCGAATAGCGGGGACTGGACTCGAACCAGTGACCTCCGGGTTATGAGCCCGACGAGCTGCCAACTGCTCTACCCCGCACCTATATGGATTGGGAACGTAGCTTGTAGCTTGGAGGCTGTCAAGTCTATCTTCACCTCATTTGCAGATAGGGGCTTGTCGAGCGGCGGTGCTAGACGAGATTCCGTCTTCAGATGACCGACTATTCGATGGCCATCGACTGTTCGTTGGCCTCAAAACCTGATCGGGCACCCGACTCTTTTCTTTGTCCATTCTGGAGCTGCTCGGACTGAGCCTGTTGACACGAGCGGGGTAGAGAGCAAGACTGGATCCAGGATTGGCTCATCGGGCGGGCCCGTTCTCGCTTTGGTACCAAACGTTTTGGAATTCCTCAACAATCAGGAGAATCGACAATGAATCGACGAACAGTTTTTGCGTGTGTTGGCGTTGCGACGGTGTTGGCTTGGATGAGTGGACAAGTCCTCGCCCAAGAAGGAGAGAGCCACGAGGGGCACAGCCATGCTGGGCACGATCATGCTGGGCACGATCATGCCGGACACGACCACGACAAACCTGCCAGCGGTCAGGAGGCAACGATGATGGACCCTCAGGCCATGGCTGCCATGATGAAAGCCATGTCGCCAGGTGAGCATCATGCCCACCTCAAGCCCCTGGCTGGTCCATGGAAGCTAGTCATCAAACATCGGATGACCCAAGAAATGCCGTGGGAGGAATCGACAGGCACCACCGATGCCGAGTTCATCATGGGCGGACGCTTCCTCGCTCAGAAAACCACTGGGGAAGGCATGATGGGGATGCCCTTTGAGGGTATGGGCATCATGGGCTACGACAATGCGAAGGGAGAGTACGTTTCCACCTGGATTGACAACATGGGCACGGGGATAGCTGTTATGAAAGGTCAGTGCTCCAACGATGGAAAGGTGATCTCGTTTGAGGCCAGGCTATTTAACCCAATGACGGGCGAAGACATTGACACGAGATTTGTCTATCGGATTGAAAGCCCAGACCGCTTCATCATGGAGAGCTACATGCCGGGCGCCGACGGCAAGATGTTCATGAATATGGAGATCGTCAACGTCCGCTGATCGTCAGATTTAGGGACGTCTCGAGAATGATTGGGCTTGTCACTCGGAGTGCGAAGTGGCAAGCTCTTTTTGTTGCTGGCCAACATCGCCGGAAGCTCAGACATAGACTCGCGCCCTCGCCGCCTAGCCTTTGGAAGTATCCCATACGTCGGAGAAACCCGGGGCACCGGTCTGATCTGATCGGAAGATGGTCGTCTCTTGAGCAGACTCCTTCAATTGCGCGGTCAGTTCCAGCATTTTGCCCATCAATCGTCGATGTTTCTTGGGTCTATTGCGAATCAGCGCATACTGGGCGATGAGCGGCAGGGTGAGCGATGCGCACGAATAGACCACGACATTATTGAGGTTGGCGTCCTTGATTTTTCCCCAGCTCTTCGCTTCCCCAGGCGTTGCCCCTGATAGTCCTCCCCAGTGCGGAGCGTCGGTGGTCAGCTGGAGGAAATAGTCGTGGCCTCCCTTGGATGGATCATTGAGCATCTGGTGGAGCATGGGCTGAGTTTGCAGATAGAAGTTCTTGGGAGACCCCCCGCCGACCTCTACGACGCCATTCTTCGCGGCACCGCGGACGATGGCTGTGCTCTCGATGATGTCGAGGATGGGATTCAATGCCACCGGCTGATCGAATAGATAAGGCAGTACCAAGTTCATGCCAATCGAAGAATCACCGGGCGATGACGTGTAAATGGGCACCTCGTAGTTGGCTGCGGTGACCACCATCGATTTTTCTGGATGTGGCGCATCCTCTGCTACGGCTTTGCCCAGCTCGTAGTGAAGCGTAGCCGTCGAGAACGGCTTGGTGTAGTCAATTCTTTTTACGGCGTTGAGGATGGCTTCGTCGGTTGCCACCAGCGTGTCGTCTTCTCCGATGAACACGTCATAAATTCGGGCAACGCCGTCCTCGCAAAGGGCATTGTCATCAACTTCGTGATGCCCTTGAACCATCGGAAAACCGAAGGGTCGATGCAGATCGTGGTAGACGTTTGCGCCGGTGGAGACGATGAAGTCGATGAAGCCAGCCTCAATCAGCGAAGATAGTACGCCGCTCATGCCAATGGGCGTCATCGCCCCAGCCAGGGTAAGGCAGATGGTCGCGTCGTCTTTGATCATCTGCGAAAACAGCTGTGCCCCCTCCGCCAAGCGACGGCCGTTGAAGCCGCTCCGGGCGTAAACGTTGTCAATGAAGTCGGCGAGGTTCTCATTGCCTGCCAGTTCAAGCGGTTCGATTTGCGTACCCTTTAGCCAGGCTTCGCGTCCCGGGCAATTTGAACGGGCAGCGTGCGAATTCTCCGGATGATTTGACGATTGCACGGGGTTGTTTCCTCTCTCGATCAAGCCGCGTCGTTCGAAACTAGTTTCACCCGCTTCGGCGGCATCTTGAACCGCCGGCACGGGCGAGGCTGGCGTTCGCCTCAGCAGATGAAGACTGCCGCCGCGACGACCGTAGTCCACAGGCCGTTCTTGTCACCTTCAGCGGTTTGCACGAACGCCCTCGTATTGATGGTGAGGCCCTTGGCTTTGTAGATCTCGCGGCGCTCATCGTACGCGGTTTCTGGGTTGAGATCGATTCCTTGGGTCGTGGCGAGCATGGTAGCAGCCATGTCTTCAACCAAGTCTCCGCATCGCCGGGTGGTCAAGCCGTAGCCATGGTGTTCGGAGATGTAGCCATAATGCGTCCGATTCGCGGGCACTGCCAACCCAATGCCGGCACAAGCCAGGCGGCTCGGCTCGTTCGTGCGCGTCTCAGCCATGACGCAGTAAACGATCTCCCCTGGGTCGAGCTCGGCGAGTCCTCGGGGGCGGGAAACAATTTTGCACTCCGGCGGGAAAATGCTGCTGACTCGCACCAGGTTGAAGGGCGCGATCCCTGCCTGGCGAAGCGCCTCCTCAAACGACTGGAGGTTGTGCGGGTGTTTGCCCACCCCTTTGGTAAAGAACATTTTCTTGGCAACCAAGCGTTTCGACATTTATTGGGCATCTCCCCGATGATTCGTGGCCATTCTCCTGAAGCGGGGATTATACAGACGAAAGGCCTGCGAACAAACCTCCCTGCGCTTCGGATTCAAGCGGCCCCCGTGGAGTCTTCGTATAGATGTGAAATCGTCGACTAGGATTTTTCTCTCGCCGCTTGCAGCAAAGGCCTTAGACTCTCGGCCAGCGCTCGCAATGCCTGGCCTCGATGACTAATGCGGTTTTTTAGTTCGGGCTGCATCTGCGCGCACGTCATTTGAAACTCAGGCACGAAGAAGTGTGGGTCATAGCCAAAACCGTTCTCGCCGGCGGTTTCGTCGATGATCATCCCTTCGAAAGTTCCAGAAGCAGCCGCCAGAATTGTGTCGCGGCTTGCTACGCACATGGCGCAGCGAAATCGAGCGGTTCGGTTCTGGGGTCCAACGGTGGCTAGGTCCGCAATCAGCTTGGCGTTGTTGGCCAGGTCGTCGCGCTGAGGACCAGCGTAGCGGGCGGAATAGACTCCTGGTCGGCCGTCCAACGCATCGACTTCAAGCCCAGAATCATCCGCGAGCGTCCATCGTCCAGTTAGCCGGCTGTAATGCACCGCCTTGAGGGCTGCGTTGCCTTCAAAGGTACTCTGGTCTTCAACAGCCTCGGGGAGATCACCAACATCTGCCAAGGTGATGAAGCCAATCCCCAAATCTCCCAACACTGCGGCGACCTCTCGCAGCTTGCCAGAGTTACCGGTAGCTACCAGGATAGAATCGACTCCTACCAAGGCTGTTCTTCCTTAGGGATAGCCACCAGCATCGACCGGACGGGCACAGATTTGTCCTCGCCCTTCAGCGGGTCGATGTTGTATTCGATGTTGTCGTTGGTCAGGTTGTATTTGCACTCAGTCTTCTGCTGGAGGGCAATGACTTCGGCGCTGTACCGGCTGGCAATCTGATGGCGTTCACCCGCACGATCGATGTAGCTAACCTTGCCCTGATGATCGACGACGGCTTCGGGACCAAACGCACCAACACTGACGATGCTATGGGTATCGCCATGGTAGTAATAGGCGTTGAATCCCTTGCGGCGGAGTTGGCGCACTTTGGCGACGGCTGCCTTCTGACGATCATACATGCGGTCGTCATTGTAGTAGACGCCGATCTGAAGCGTGTAGTCCCCATGTGCATTCCGAAGATTCCATTTGGGTTCCTCCGCCGCTTGGCTGGGATAAGGAACCCGCCGGGCACTCAAGAAAAACCTGCGCCCTTCGCCATCCACTAAGTCACGAAGCAGGAGCAGATCCTGATCCAGTTCTTGGCTAGGGGCACGAACGCGCGTGCCGGAACCTACCTTCCTGTAGTACTCGCCATAGTAGACAGCTGCCGAAGTGCCTCCACTTCGTATCCAGACCTTCTTGGGGCTGATCCCGGGGGAGCGTTTGAGGGAATCAGCTATCTGCTGAGCAGATTCGGCGCAACCGTCTCCGTTCAAGATCATGCACTCGATGGTCCAGCGTTCTCCCTTGGATCCCATCCAGTTGAACGCCGATGGGCCTGAATCAGAACAGCCAGCCAAGAACGGGCCAGACAATACGAAGAGCAGTCGTTTAAGTTCGCGTGGTGGTGTCATGGGTTTCTGATCTAGGATGGTAGTCGCTTTCGTAGCGTCTTTGCCTGCAAGTCCTGCAGCTGCTTTATGCTCCGGGCAGCTAGGCGGGTCATCTTGTCCAATTCTGCCCTGGAGAAAGTCGCACCTTCACCGGTTCCTTGAACTTCGACGAACTCCCCGGCGCCAGTCATAGCCACATTAAGGTCCACCTCGGCGTTGCTGTCCTCGATGTAATTGAGGTCAGCCACGATGTGGCCCTTCACCCGACCAATGCTGACCGCGGCTATCGAATCGAGCACAGGCCAGGATCGGATCAGCTTCTGCTTCCGTGCCCACTTCATCGCATCGCACACAGCGACATAGGCCCCGGTGATCGAGGCGGTGCGGGTTCCGCCGTCGGCTTGGAGAACATCACAATCAATGGTGATCGTATTCTCCTCCAACGCCTCGAAATCAATCACTGCCCTAAGGCATCGACCGATCAATCGTTGAATCTCCTGCGTTCTGCCATCGACTTTGGTTCGGTTTCTTCGCTTGCGATCCGTGGTCGAACCGGGAAGCATGTCGTACTCAGCCGTCACCCATCCAGTGCCTTGGCCCTTCTTCCACTTGGGGACCCCGATCTCCCAGGAAGCGGTGCAAAGAACATGCGTATCGCCCCATCGGATCAGAACTGAACCGGGGCTTGATTTGGTGAATCTGCGAATGATCTCGACGGGTCTGAGTTCGTTCGCCCGTCTGCCGTCAGGTCTAGCCATGGTGTCTCCCTTCGCGCGGGACGATAGTTTCGGTCGGCATTCATGTCAACTGATCGGGGAATCCCCACTGCCCGGGGCGACCTGAGCACGGGGAGCTGCATATCTTGGAAGAGCGGTCAGCGCTTGGCCTGCCTCGTAGGCATGCTGCCGCAGAAGAATGTCATCGGCCAATTCATGCCATCCTGCATCCCTGGCCATGCCATGGGCTTCTGCCGCGTGGGCGACGGCCTCTTCGAAGCGTCCATTGCAGGCCCATGCCGCGCCGAGACAGTCGACCACCTGTAGACCACTATGCCGAGACCGCAATGCAGCCCGTTGCGCCAAGACCAGGGCGGTCTTGCAATTGCGGATTTCCGCGTCTGGACAACTGGACAGCAACCATGAGTAGCTGAGCATTACGCGCAAGTTGTCAGGCGCCAAGTCTTGGGCACGTTGAAACCCCTGTGCCGCCCCGGTGTAATCAGCCAGTTGGACCCGGGCCTCCGCTTCGTAGAGCGCCGCATCTGCATCATCGGGATCCAGGAACCTAAGGCGACCGAAAATCTCGGCAGCACGATCGAACTCTTGGTCGCGCATCAAAGCTGCCCCAAAATTTCGCAATGTTGCCCGTTCATTTGGGCCTAAACGCATTGCATGCTCGAACACTCCGTTGGACTCGCGGCCTAGCCCCCCTTCCGACAAGGCAATCCCCAGAAAATTCAGCACTGCCAGATTGTCCGGTGGTACAGCAGCCAACCCCAAGAGCACCTTGGTAGCTTCCTCAGTCTCTGTCCGCGCGGTGTGCACTTCAGCGAGAAGCAGTTGTCCAAAGCCATCGCGAACGCTTGATTGCAATGCCTGCTTTACATGGAACAGAGCGTCGTCCAACTCATCTTGATGCAAGGAACTACGGGCAAGGATTCGGTGGGCTGATCCATCGCCCGGTCGATTGGCCAGGACTTTTTGGGCCAAAGGAATCGCTTCAGCGTAGCGATCATCAGCCAAGTAGACACGAGCCAAACCCAGAGTCGATTCCAAACTCCCAGGGTCAACCAGATGTGCGTACTCCCAAAGCGAATTCGAATCACGCCAGACGAGAACCTGCTGCCGTGTCATTTGCACGAGCACGATTGAGACTGCAAGGGCAGCAAGAACGGCGATGCGGGCTTGCCCTTTTAGAAAAGCCCACAACACGCCGTAAGCTATCAGCCCAGACCAGACCATCGCAGGGAGGTAGCTATAGCGGTCGGCAGTCAAGAAGGGAGTGTGGGGCACGAACCGCAGGTAAGGGGCCATCATCACAACGAATGCCAGCCACAGAGGCCAGAAGATCCCGAAGCGACGGCGGGTAAACAACGCAACCAGCGTGATGCCCAGTACGAATGTGCATGACAGTCCGTAGCGCCACTGACCAATGCCGACTTGGCAAGGCAATTCGTAGACCGGCGATAGATCCAGCGGCGCAATGGTCTTCAGGCAGTGGATCGCTAGAACGCGGGCAGGCAGGAAAGCCATTTCTGCCGGACCGAGGTCGGGCGTTCGCGGATCGCTCGAACCCGCCTTCACAGCCATGGCCGCGAAGGTGATCGCCAGAATGACATAGGGCAGCTTTTGCAACCAAACAAAACGGTTGGATTTTCCAAGAATGCCACCGGAGAATCGGCACATTAGATAGATGTCTAGGATGACGAGGGCCAATGGCAGCGGAACGGCGATCGCCTTTGAGGCCAAGGAAAGGGCGTAAAGCGCCAACGACGCGAAGTACAGCCCACCCGACGATGTTTGAGCCGCCCTAATGTAAACGATCACCGAGGTGACCGCGAGCAGGCCGGCCAAGAGGTACGGCAGCGCAGAGGCCCAAGCGACACATTCTACCCGCAAGGGGTGAATCGCGAAGAACATCGTGCCGACCCCGGCTGCAAATACTTGGCTGACCGTGCTTCGAGCGCTCGTGCTTGGATACTTAATCAACTGAAGTAGCAACACGTAGACCGCGACAGTCGTGGCTGCGTGCAGCCCGAGGGCAACGAGATGGAATCCCCGAGGCCCATCACCGAAAAAAATGTAGACCGCACCAAAGAGCATCCAGCCAAGGGGCTGATAGACGCCTACGAAGGTTGTGGTCAACATCCAACGTAGCTGCGACCAACCCAGCCCCCGATAGTGAGGATTGCCGAGCAGGTTGGTGGGATCATCCCAGCCAACAAACCCATTCTTCAAGCCGGGGTAGAACGCAACCAACACCAGGAAGAGGATGATAGCCAATGCCCAGACGTGGCACTTCCAGACGTTTGGTTGTCTTGTTCCCGTGCTTTGGAGATTAGCCATCAAGTGTCTGCCTGCGGTGCCAAGGGCGATCCTGGGTTCCTGTCAACGAGCGTACCGGTGCGCGGAGTCCATCGCAACAAGCCGCCAGGTTAGCGCCGGGCTACAAACCACTCCTCTTCAGTTTTTGTACGGTGAGGAAGTTATGACTTGATGTAACCGAAATGGTCCAGTACGCGAAAATCCTGCCGGACTTGGTCGATATCTGTGCCGCACTGGGCGATGGCGAATTCATCGAGCGGGCCCATTCGCTGCTGAGCGGCCAGTTTGAGGTAGGGCACGATCGTCGGGTCGATCTTCATAATGCGGCAGCAGGTCGCATCGACCGCCGGCAGGTTTTCTCCTACCACCAGCACGCCGGTCGGCTTTGGATTTCCCATGATTGGCCCGTCGCCATCCATTCCCACGATGCCATCCACAATGGCCAAGTGGGGCTGAACCGTCGATACAATGTCGATGATGCTTTGGGGTAGCCCTTCGGTATGCAGACGATTCTTGGGCCAACCGTATACGATGCCCGGCATGACGCCAAAAAAGTTTTTCATGGACAGCGTCACGCCAGCCCAATGATGCGTCTTTAGCTTGGGCATGGACACGATCACGTCCGCCTGCAGTAGCGGCCGGGGCAGGAACAACTCTGCCATCTTTGTTTGTCGGGTACGGTTGGGACGGGCATCCACTTCTTGGATGTTCAAGTCGATGAATTTCAATTCGGCTGCGTCGAGCACATCACCCAGTCCGGTTTGATCGAGAACCAGTTCTGAATCCCTGCGGTGTCCTGCGCCTTCTGCGATCAAGACTTCTCGAGCGCCCAGGTCGCGGACGACAGTCGCTGCAGCCAACACGACCGATGGATGCGTATTGATCGCAGTCTGCCAAGGGGCGGTCTCCACCAAATTTGGTTTTAGCAAGACGGTCTTGCCGGAAAACATTCCCGTCAAGCCCAGATTCGTAAGCGAGCTGCGCAGGGCAGCAGCTAGATCCGCCTCGTACGAAGGTACTCGCTCGATATGCACCTTGGGTCGGTGCGCATAGGCGTAGCGAGTCAGGCCGACCGCGCTGCCCCCGACAATTGCAGCTGCACCCGCTTTGAGGAATGTTCTTCTGTCGAAACCGTGCTTTGACATCAGACGGCGTCCACCTTCTTTGCATTTTCCTCAACGGCGACTATGAATGGCAATCTACGGAACGGACAGGTCGCCAATAGCGAAATTGCTAATTCGTGAACCCGAAGGCGTGCGCCTGGTTTCAGTTGCTGAACCAAGCAGCCGGCGATTTGTTCATCCAGTCCCTCCGGTTCAGCCTCAACCGCTGATTCGGTCGCAAGACAGCGCAAGGCCAATCGAGTCCAACCCAGCGCCCACGGGGTTCGGAGGCGGGGCAGGGTGTCATCCAAATAGGCAAGGCTCCTTGCGACGGTCTGTTCAAATCTCTGCTTGTCCCCATGCAGCGCGATTAAAGCGGTCGCCGTAGTCGAAGGGAATGGCCGCAGTTCGTTACCCAGGACCATGGTGTTGCCATAATTCCAACCGCCGCCAGGCAGGCAACGATCAGCGATCATTCGGCGGGCTTCTGATAAGCGGGGATGCTGCGTAATTCCCCGCGATCTTAAGGCATGGATTGCGTAACTGGTAGGCTCAACCCAGGAATGGCACTCACGCAACCAAGGCCAACCTTGGATGGAAGTGTCGTGACCGAGCGGAGAATTCTTGGGCTTTTGCCAGTGGTAACCGGTGAACTCCAGAAGCCATCGTTCGCCGGATTTTGCGGCGGCCTGCTCTTGGTTGAGTATGCTCAGACACCATACACTCAGGGCGGTCGACCAATTGGCCTCCCGGTTGATGGTACCCGTGCAGAATCCGCCATCGGGCAACTGAAGACTCTTAAGAAAGGAACAACCCGATGACGCGGTCGCACCCGTGAGCAGCCCCAAACTGTGCAGGGCCATCAGCGTCCAGCAGGTCGGCTCGGAAAAACTCGTGGCCTGCCCCGGTTCGTAGGGCCAGCCTCCGTCACTCCGTTGCAAGTCCTGCAGACGTTCGACGGCAGCATCCATGGGACGCCCCCCCCCCGCCATGCCCTGCTGAGAGGATGAAGTGGCTGTTGTCATGCTGAGCCGGTCGATCGACGCCTACCTAAACGAAGAGGAACGTGACCAAGACAAAGAGCGGAAGCAAGATCAGGCAGCTATACAGCATGTAGCCAAAGAAGCTGGGCATTTTGATGCCGGACTGCTCCGCAATGCTCTTGACCATGAAGTTCGGTCCGTTGCCGATGTAGCTCATCGCCCCCATAAACACCGCGCCCAGGGAAATACCAACCAGCAGGTTTTGACGAATGAACTCTCCTCCAGCCAGGGTGAGAACACCTGATCCAGCTTCGTGGGTCAGCGACTCGGCTGTGGTGAAGAAGACCACATAGGTCGGGGCATTATCCAGGAAGGCAGACAACCCGCCAGTGGCCCAGAAGTACTGCCAAGGCTTGGTCAGCCCCAGCTCAGGCCCCTTGAAGCTCAAAATCTCGATGGGGATCTGCATGCAGATGAAGATCCCGATAAACAGAGCAGCCACTTCCAGAATCGCGGTGTAGTTGAACTTGTTGTCCTCGCGAATCTTGGAGGGAGTCGTCTTCAATGACATAACTACGCAAACGATCATCAGGAGCTCCCGCATGAACGGGAAGGGCGTGAATAGCCCAAAGAACTCCTTGCTCGGGTCGATCAAGGCGACACAAAGCACCACTCCGATTAGCCAAAAGAAGTTGACCTTGCCGCTTAGCTTCAAACGAGTCGTCTGAGTTTCATCGCGTCGTATATCCCGAACGGTTTCCTTCTTGTAGGCAATGGTGTCCCAGACAAAATAAACAGCCAGCAACAGCAGACAGGTCGCAGCCCAGGGCAGGGTCAGGCCAAACGTCCAAAGGAACGGGACGCCTTTGAGGTATCCCAGGAACAACGGAGGATCACCGATGGGCAGCAAGCAGCCGCCGATGTTGCTGACCAGGAAGATGAAGAAGATCACTGTATGCACGACATGCTTGCGTTCGGAGTTGGTTTGGAGAAGCGGGCGGATGAGCAGCATGCTGGCTCCAGTCGTTCCGATGAAGCTGGCCATTAACGCCCCGACAGCCAGGAATGTAGTGTTGGTTCGTGGGTGGGCAGCCAAGTCGCCTTTGAGCGAAATCCCGCCGCTGATCACATAGAGGCTAAAGAGCAAAACAATGAATGGAATGTATTCCGCCAGGATGGCGTGCTCCAAAACGTGGATCACGCTGTCAATACCGGTATACACTTGACCCGTAACATGATTGACCGTCTTGGGATGGATCAAGAGGTAGTAGAGAATCGAGAAGGCTGCAAACACCATGCCCACTGCCAACCGGTTTTTATTGTTCTCCCACCAATGCTCCGTCGCTTGGATGAGCGGCAGAATGGCGATGCACAGCAACAGACCGGCAAACGGAATGCAGGCCCATAGCGGCGGCGGTTGATAGCCCTCAGGGATGCCGTGGTGCTCGCCTGCGGCTGGGGCGTGCTCTGCCCCGCCCAGCGAATGCTGGATCAGGAATGCCAGCAAGGCAACCGCGCCGAGAATCGACATCCAACTCAGGATGCTCAAGCTACTAGACTCGTGTTGAGAGTCATGATCCGGAACGGTCATGCTTAATTGGGAACTCATGTCTTCCTCGCTTGAAACATTCACGCCCTGCATCCTCCTTTGGGTTGACCGATGCGCCCAAAGGGGGTCGCCGGGACAACCACGACTTCTTGGCTGAGTTACATGCGGTGCAATGACCGCACCGAATCTCGTCGCCGGAATCGGAGGAAACAAAGCAGTAAGGGACAATACCTTCTCTGCGGGTATGTATCGGTACCCTAGGGGTTCCAATTCGCTAAGTTCCGCGAACCTCCGATAACCGGCATTAGTTGGCGGGATGATAGTGCGCCCAGTCCAAAAAGTCTCCCTTCGGGGACGTAGTTTGAGCGATCTAGGTTACCAGATCACCACCAACGCCTAGTTGGAGGGTGGCTGACGCTTGGGTTAGCGGACCGCGGTGATCGTGTCGCAGAGGCGAAACATGGGAGTTGGATCGCAACGCGGCTCTGTTTCTTATGGACGCAGTTCATATTTCTGGCGCCTCCCCAAGAAACGAATTGTAAGCTGCGGTGTAGTAGTTGGCCTGAATGCACAGCAGTGTTGATCTAGTGCCTCGGCATTGTGGTCCAGCATTTCTAGAGCGGATATGACTAAAGGGAGAAGAAGATGCGCATCCAGCAGAAACAGAAGCAACGTCGCAGACGCCTGGCCTGGCTGGCCAGCCTAGCGATTCCAGGGACACTCTTCATCGCTCTGGCTGCTCCGCAGGCAACCGGCGACGAACTGTCGGTTGGGATCCTCCGCGTCGAGGAGGATTGGGAACTGGTCTTGAACGAGCCCGAGAGCGCGGATGTGTCTCCTCAGTTTTTCACCGTGATCTCGCCAACCGGAAACCTGGACGGCAAGTTTGCCCAAATCATTTGGAACTACTGGGAATTTCCTGAGTTCGCTCCTGGCGGGTTGCAGATCCAAGCTTGGGATGGCGAACACAGTATCGATTACAAGAGCTTCGGACAAGAAGAGCTGAGCACTTCTGCCGAAACGATCACCTGGACCCAATCCATCCAGACGGATGGAGATGACATCCAATTCGCGATCGAGCGCGGCTCGTCTTCGACCTGGGGTAATTTCGGCGGAAGGCGGTTGGCTGTCCTCGGCGACCTGAACTCGAACAATCTGAACAACTACAACCCGGCTATCTCTGTCAAGAATTCAGGAATTACCTATGGCGCCAACCGTGTGCAATCACTCGCTATCGTTCGCGTTCGGCGCTACTTTGAAGGTGGAATGATCACGACCGATTCGACGAAGCGAACCATTTACGAATCCGAATAGTGGGAGATGCGCAGCCAATCCAGGCAGTGGCAGGTGTCTGCTGGTTGGCAGAATGTTTGCCCGTCTCCGTTTAGACAAAAGGATGATCCAGATGAAGCACTACACACAGATTTCTGTCGGAAACCGCCGCCGAGGAGCAGCGGGTGTCATGGTCGTGATCATGATGACCGTGCTGCTTGGAATGGCAGCCCTCGCGGTTGATGTAGGTATGCTCTACAACGCCAAGGGAGATTTGCAGCGTGCGGCCGACGCAGCTGCCTTAGCGGCCGCTTGGGAGCTCCTCGATGCCGACGCGCTCAAGGGCTCACCCGATATGACCGACGAAATCGGCGCAGCGCGTTCGACCGCAGCTTCCTTCGCCGCTGCGAACGAAATCTTGGGGGCGTCACCAACGATCAACTCCAACAGTGGCAACATCTCCACGGGGGATCTTGTCGTCGGATACTTGTCCAACCCAGCTGATTCAAACGCGGTGATGGATCTATCCAATCCGAGTTTGTTCAATTCGGTTCAAGTCAAGGTTCGTCGGGACGACGAATTAAATGGTGCGATTCCATTGCTTTTTGCCCAAATCCTTGGCGCCAACGAATCCTCAATAATGGCCCAGGCAACCGCCACCTTTGAAGACGGAGTCACCGGCTATGCGGTTACCGCCACGAGCGGCAATGCAGGCCTCATGCCTTTCGCCCTCAAGGTTGACGTCTGGGACGACCTGCTGAACGGTATCAGCAACTTCGGTGACACCTATGCGTATGATGACAATGCAGCCATCGTCGCCTCCGGCTCGGACGGTATTCTGGAGGTCAATCTATACCCTGGTGCTGGTATCTACCAGCTACCTCCCGGCAACTTTGGCACCGTTGACATCGGCTCCAACAGCAACAGTACGGCCGACTTGTCTCGTCAAATCCTACACGGCATCAACGCCGACGACTTGGCCTATCATGGTGGAACGCTAGAGTTGGATTCCTACGGTGAACTGCCCCTCAATGGGGACACGGGACTCAGCGCAGGCATAAAGGACGAATTGGCTGCAATCATCGGACAACCACGCTCTCTGCCGCTCTTCAGTACGGTGGCAGGGAACGGAAACAACGCCACCTACACGATAGTCGGTTTCGTCGGCATTCGGGTTCTAAACGTCAGACTCACCGGCCCGATGAGCAGCAAAGAAGTGATCATCCAACCCGCATTCGCCGTGGATGGAACGGTCATCACCGGCGGCGGCACCAACCTGAGCAAGTTCGTTTACAAGCCGGTCTACTTAACGAGGTAAGCCTTGGTCATCTCGAGTTCCTTCCGCCCGACGTCTTCCTCTCCTAGGACGAATGAATCGTCGGGCGTTTACTTTTTACTCGTCACCGCTACTGGCTGCGAGGTGGCAACAGGTACAGCCGTCAATTCCAGCAGCTTGCGAAGATTCTCAGCCGTCTCGGGGCATTCGCCCGGATCGTCATTCATGGCGTATTCAATCGCGCGGCGGGCGTTAGCGAGACCGGTCTGCAGTTCTCCAAAATGCTCGACTAACCTCACGATGAGCGCCAGCTCTCTGCGGACCCGCTCGGAATGGGACACATTTCCCCACCGGCCTCGGTGCAAGTGCATGATCGCCCTGTCCAACAACATCTGGCGTACCCATGGTGCGGGGCTTTCCACCATCATCGCCTCAAGAATATCCAGAAGCTGAGGCTCCGCAAACCCGAACCCAAAGTGCTTACGCTGCAGTGATAATTCCCAGTGCGGCGGAAACTCACTGACATCATGGGCTGACATGGTTGCCAAGGCGGCGGCATACCTCCCCTGATCAATCTCCTGCTGAACCTCACGTCGCAATTGCTGCTCTGGCTGAGCGAAAGGCAATAGGCAGAGACCCAGAATGATTGATCCACCGGCAGCGAAATGGGCCGATCCCCACCGAGACGAAATCGCATCGACATCCCGGTCGGCAGTTGCCCAGCCAGGGCACCAACGCGCAGCCACCCCAATGCTGCCGATCAACCAAACGGGCAATGTAATCATGCCGAGAGTGAACACCATGAACGCGGTGTTGGCCAACATAGCATCCGCAGTTGAAAGCCGAATACCCCCCATCATGGCCATCACCGGCACGGGCAACATGTTGGAGGCGACGATGGCCAGTAGGTCTGCAAATAGCATGACCAGAAAGAAACTCTCCACGAATCTGCACTTCATCAAGACGGCCAATGCCCGGGAAATCAGAAGCACCCGCCAGATCGATACGATGGCCAGGGTCCAGAGATTGACCAACGTGGCGAACTCGGCACTGAGCACACGTTCGTAGGGAATCGCGTACAGCCAAGCTAAGGGTGCTGTCATCCAAAACACGCTCAAGAATGCGGGGAAAGAGCCAAGCCAAGCATAACTTTGGATTTGTCGTCGAGCCACAGCTGACCGGACCACCGTCCACAAGGCAAAGGCTGCCAGCGTTGAAGCGCCAAGAGGAATGAGTACATGCCACGGCTCATGGAGCAGATCTTCGCCGTCATATTCGCGGGCAAGCCCGGCGGAGCAAACGAACAAGAAACCAGCGACAAGTGCGCGTTGGTCTGAAGCGATGGCCAAGATGCTCGAACGTGATCCACAAAGGAGCCGCAACATCGTGCCTATTTGCATCGTTGCATTCTCCGCTGACGAAATTCGCGCCAAATGCGACGCCGAATTCCCTTTCGACGGTGCTCGGCTGATTGGCAAAAAACGCTGCTGATCAATCGCTCGAACCCCGACTCCAACTCTGCAACGCTAAGCAGAGTCGGTTGATGCGTAACATCAAACAGCGTGTAGTAGGGCCATCCGCGCTCCTTGATCAAACGCCCTTCCTTTGCCAGCCGACTCCTCAACGGTGTGCCTGGAAAGGGTGTTTCAAGCGTCAACTGGATCTCTCCCAAGGGGCACTCCAGCAGGAAGGCTTCGAGGCGGTCTAAGGATTCAAACGACTCACCGTCAGCGCCAACGATAATGCAACCGTTCACCACAACACCCGATCCCTGTACCGCATTGACGGCGTCCATGATCCGATCAAGGGAGGCCTCCTTCGCGCCCATGCCAGGATGACGGAAGACCAACGATTCGATGCCAATCAGAACCTGTTCACAGCCCGAGGCAGCCAGTCGCTCCAATAGGCGAGGTCGCTCGCCGATGCGCCAATCAGACTCGGTAAAATAGCGGATGCCCGATTCTCCCAAGACTTCCAGGAGCGATCCAGAATCACCCCTACCTGCGAACGTATTGTCATCAGCCAGTTCAATCCGAAGACGCTTGGTAATCGCTCCAATGGCGCCCAGCTCTTTGGCGATGGAGGAAACCGGCTTGGTTCTGTGAGGCCCGAGGAGACGGCTTGCTCCGCAAAAGTCGCACGCCCATGGGCAACCCCGTTGTGTCTGCAACGTGAATCGCGCGGGTCGAAGCGTTGACGCCAAGTCGAATCGCGGCGTCGGTGGGTCCGCCAATGAGAAGGGAGAAGGTGATTGATACCGCCGCCTCAGAGTCCCGAACTGAGCGTCTGCCAGAACGGTCGGCCAAACCGGCTCTCCATCGCCAATGACAACAGAATCGAAGTACGCGGAAGACTCGTCGGGGCACGAAGTCGCATGAAGCCCACCGAAAACGGTCGGAAAATGCGCCGAACGCATCCTTCCGGCAAGTTCATAAGCTCGAATCGCTGAAGCGGTCAGAGACGAGATCGCCACCAACGAAGGATGCTCACTCAGGACGCGTTCTGCCAAGTCATCATCGTCTGGCATCGCTTCGATGAGGCTGCACGTCCAGTCGGGCGGCGTCATTCCTGCCAAGGTTAGCAAGCCCAGCGAGGGCAGGCGTTCGATTACTGAAGCTCGGTTAGTTAGCGCAGGCAGGGTCATGCCAAGTTGTCTAATCCGCTCGTTACCAACGCGGATTCCTGCCATGGCTACGAACACAACTTTGGGCACAAACATGACCCCCCGATAATGATTGATGATCACTGTCTATTGAGACAATAGGCTTGGTCTTACGCCCCCTTCTACCAAAGAAAACGCCCGCGACAAGTTTCGACTTGCCGCGGGCGAGGCATGTTTGAGTCAATCAATGAAGTCGCCAGCGTGCCAGGTTCTTAGAAGGGCACAGCTGCGATGGAGAATCTAAGGGCAAGCCGCGGCACTATTGCCGAACAGCGGCTTGACTGTCGAAGCGTCACCGGTCGAGATGACATCGTTCCGATCAAAGTCGAACTCTGGTCCTGCGTCTACAGCAGTCCGGCCAAAGTGCGGCTTGATGATGGACGCATCACCGGTGGAGACAACGCCGTTTCGGTCGATGTCACCCGCCAAGCCACGGACGCAAACGCTGGCGCCGCAGTCGAGGGTGATGGTGCAGGCGTCGCCGCCTGGCAGGCTGGCGAACAAATCGACGGTGACCGTATTGCCAATCACCGAGACGCCCGAAACCAGTCCACTTTGGTCACCGCTATCGACACAAGCAATTGTAGCTGACGACGCACTGGTGGCATTGTCAACATCTACCTCGATGCTGGTAATTCCCCCGGAACGCGGCTCGATGCTGTTTGCCGTCAAATCGAGGCAGAGTCGCCCAGCCCCACCGTGGTCAGCACAGCTTCGGACCCCGGCTGCCACGCATGGACTGCTGCATGATACGCCGCCGCAGTCAGTGCCGATGCCCTTATGGCTGCCGCCGGCGCCGGCACACTGACCTTCGGTCATGTTGTCGCCGCAACCGCCACCACCGAGGCAACAGGCTCCGACCTCGGTCCCGAATGTCGGGCAGGGGCAGGCAAGATCAAGGATGATCTCGCCGGGCAATGAGCTGGCCCAAGAACCGGGATTGCCTACCATAACCAGATACTCATCACCCGGTGTGAGGCCCTGATAGCAGATTCGTGATCGCCACGCATCCGGGGTGCCGCAGTCATCCTCACCACAGGCAAGCTCAGTGAGACTGCCGCAATTTCCGCTGTAGAGCGCGATGATGGTGTCTTGGATGCTGAAGGTCGTGCAAGTCTCAAGCTCGACACTGGTATCGGTCGCCGTGAACGAGAACCAAACTGTGTTGTGTGCATCACTGGGAACAGAGTTCCACTGGCAACTCGGGCTGCCGGGCGGCAATTCTGGATCGCCCGGCCCACCGTCGTTCTGGGTCGGCGTCGCCGGGCCGTTGTCGAAGTTCGTGGTACTCGGGCTAGTCAGTACTGCAGCGTCGGCGCAACTATCGTTGGTCAGGATTGTCTGACAGTTGGCATCGCAGGTCACGCCGTCTGGTGGATCGCAGCTTTCGCCGGGTTCGACAATGCTGTTGCCGCATGTGCTCCCAACGCAACCGCCGGTGTCCAGGCAGGTACGACTATCCCTATGACTGACGATACTACTGATAGAGGCCGCGCTGAATACATTTGAGCAGGTGATGCTCGGATTCATCGTGTTGCTCGGGCAGCTACAATGGAACGCCCCCCAAACGTGCCCCAGTTCGTGGGCCATCAAGTCCGTCGCGCAACCGAAATTACCATTGAATTGGTTTTGGGAGTAGCAGTAGGCCCCATCGTCCAGGGTTCCTGGCGCCGTGCAAAAGCCCGCATTATCGCAAATATCAGCAAATGTAGCCGCTTGGCCGATGATGCCCACCGCGGGCGTTTGTATGGTTCGACCGGTGAACAATTTGGCTACGTCGCGTTGAATAGCCGCTTGATTGTTGGTCCATTCAGTAATGAACTCGCAGAGCAACCCGTCACTGTCAAATGAAGCGTAAGGGTCGGGGTTGGCTGTACGAACAATGATGGTGGTGATGACATAGGTGATGTCCACGTCGCGCTCGTACTGGGTATTAACGCCATTCGTGACCGAGTTGATTTGGGTTTCAACATTGGCGATGCTGCCAAGAATGTTGAAGTATTCGACGTCGGCATCGCAGGCCAACTCGGTGCAGAAGAGAGTGCCACCCCGAAGGCTGGC
>JAJDDP010000033.1 GCA_029260235.1 Phycisphaerae bacterium
TGCGGGTTTCGGCGTTGACGGCGCGGGAGACATCGTTCTGTCCAATGCGGCGATGGCTGTTCTTGGAGATGTATTCTAATGCGGCAGCAACCAAGTCGTCTTCGACGGCGAAGAAGTCGGTTGATTCTCGAACGACCAGACCTTGAGGTGGAAGCAGGATCGGTTTGCCGGGCGGCTTCTTTCCGTCCATCAAGCGGTGTAGCAATCGCGCGGCTTCGTAACCAACGCGTTCGTAGCCCATCTCGACACTGGTCAACGAAGGTCGAGGATGCTCGCAAAGTGTTTCTTCGTTTCGGCCAGCGATGACGGCCACGTCTTCGGGCACTCGCCAGCCGCGTTCTTGACACTTCTGCACAACAATTCGGCCGATACTGTCGCCGCCAACGTAGACTCCGATCGGCAGGCTCCAACGGTCCATCCAATTGTCGATCGCTTGTTCCGTCTTCCGCCAATGCGGCAGCGTCTTTGCATAAGTGAGCGACACGGTCGCCATCGTACATGGGAACGCGGCCTGCTCGACCACCGCGCGAAACTCGGCCGTCTCCAAGTCGTGGGCATAATCGCCGCGACAACCGAGCGTCGCGAAATTGCGAAGCCCTCGCGAGAGAAGATGTTCGGCTCGCAAACGCCCGGCAGTTTGATAATCAGGAAAGACGCTTGGCAGCATCGTTTGCACCGGTGAACTGAGCCAAACGTTCACGACCGGAAGTTTGATTCGTGCGGCGCGTTCGGCCAACGTCTTGGTTACCCGCGCGACGATGCCGTCGTAAGGAATCGACTTGGTTCGCCGCGACGGAAGCGTGTCGTAGGCGTACTCGTCGACAATCGACTCCCATCCTTGCTCCTCAGCATACCGCTGCGTTCCGGCGAAGACACCTGCGTGCCGCTTGTACGGCCAATCGAGTTCTAACATAATCGCTACTCGACGTATTGTTCGGCTCATTTCGGAATCTCATATTCGATTAAGTTTTTCCCAAAAACAATGATTCAGTGTATTATGATAATCCCCATTGAATCCGAAAACATACACTGAGGTAACTTCCACAATGAAGAAACAACTGGTAACCGCTTCGCTCTTCGCCGCCGCGGCAATGCTGTTATTCACGATGCCGATCGCTGCCGATCAGCTTCCCGACCCCGACGGCAAGCCTGCCGACATGAACAAGAAGGTCAAGGTCTTCATCATCATGGGCCAGTCCAATACGCTTGAGATGGGCAAGGTAAAGGGCGACAAGGAAGGTTCGCTCGAATACGCGGTCAAGACCGAAAAGCTCTATCCCTTCATGGTCGATGACGCGGGCAACTGGACCACTCGCCAAGACGTCCGCAACGTGCATGTGATGGGTAGCGGCGGCCCTGGTGGCCGCGGTGGAGTCAAACGCAACGACTGGCTGACCGTCTCCGGTGGCAAGATCGGTATCGAGACCGGCATCGGACATCACATCGGCAACGCGCTGGAAGAGCCAGTGTTGATCCTCAAGAGTTCGATCGGCAACCGCAGCCTCGGTTGGGACCTGCTCCCGCCTGGCAGTCCATCGTATGAGTTTGAGTTGGAAGTGAAGAACAAACAAACGAAGCAATTGGAGAAGAAGACTTTCATCTACGCCGGCTACGGCCAGAGCCCACTCAGTTGGGAAAAGGGCACCGAACCCAAGCCCATCGGCTGGAAGGCCGGTCTTCAGTACGATGGTGACGTTGCTCGGGCGAAAGATGTGTTGAAGAACTTGGGTGAGTTCTATCCTGATGCGACGGGTTACGAAGTCGCAGGCTTTCTCTGGTGGCAGGGTGACAAGGACCGTTACAACGCTGGTCACGCCGCGATGTACGAGAAGAATTTGAACAACCTGATCGCGTCGCTGCGAAAAGACTTCAACGCCCCGAAGGCCAAGTTCGTCTGCGCAACCCTCGGACAAACGAGCAAGGAAAACGCCAACGGCAACGAAAAGTTGATCCTCGACGCCATGTTCGCCATTAGCGACGCAGCGAAGTACCCCGCACTCAAGGGCGATGTCGCAACCGTATACACTAACCCGCTGAGTATGGGCGGTGCTTCCAACGGCCACTACGGCGGCAACGCCAAGACTTACATGAACGTCGGCCTCGGCATGGGTAAAGCCATGGTTGAACTGTTGAAGAATTAGTAGCCGGACTCGTGAGAGATCGGGAAATCAGAAGTCTTACGACTTCTGCTACAACGAAACAAGACATAAGGACACGAAGCGATGAAAACGAATTCGATGACAGTATTCTGTGTGGCACTGATCGCCCTGGCGATTGGGGCCTCAAGCGTTTGGGCAGCGAAGCCGGATGCCGTGCCGCAAACGCCGCTCACCGAAGTTGGTCAGAAACTTGAGACGCGATATGCCGATCAGCTCAATCAACTGCGTACCGAACTCACCGCCAAGCTACCGCCGAACGATCAGGCGAAAGGCGATACGCTGAATAAGTTCCTTGCCAGCAACGCGCTGGACGCCAAGTTCGCAAAATACGTCGTACTGCTCGAAGCCACGCCTCGCGGTCTGGCGGAGTTCTCTCAGCAGGGAAGGGAGCATTGGGTGCTGGTCGAGCAAATGTTGGCGGACGCCGACCTCATGAAGCAGATGCTGGTCGCAGACGGGGCTAACGCCAAACGACAGGGACGCAGTTATGGTCCGGCACAATACGGGCAGGCAATGCAGATCTATACCGACATCCAGCAGGCGAGCAAGCGAGCCGCCACTGGTGTCCTGCAGCGACTCGCGCTCGCTATCAGTCTGGAACATGCAGTGCCGATCGCGCAGGCAAACCCTACGGCCAAGACCGACGCCCCTGACACAATAGACCCGGTGAAACGCTACCTTCACTACGAGAAGGCCTACCTGGACGGCGAACTGGATCCGACGTTCGAGCGACTGAGCACTTGGGCACTCCGCTTTGTTGTCGACGGGGACGAGCCGGACGAGACCCTCGCCTGGGGACGCGAGATGCTCCGGAACTTCCGGCCCGACCACATCTACAACACGAACGAAGGCTGGCGCTACGTGAGTCTCGTCAGTACCGACGTCAAATACGGGTCAGAGAACGTCAAGCACGACAGGCCCGAGTTGCAGAGATATCAGAACATCCTCATGAACGGCGGCGTGTGCGGCCGGCGCGCGTTCATCGGACGCTTCATTCTGCGGGCATTCGGAATTCCGACCATTGCTCGCCCCAGTCGCGGTCACGGTGCCTTGGCGCACTGCACGCAAAAGGGCTGGGTCGTCAATCTGGGCGGCGGTTGGGGCGCCGGCTGGACAAAGACGCGATACAACAAGGACGTCGATTTCCTCGCGAGTACGCAGGCGCGAAACAACAGGGAAGCATACGTGACGGTCAAGCGGGCTCAGTGGGCCGGCGACGTCTTGGGAGAAAAGCGAAATTACGGTGAGAACGACGGGGCACCTGATTTTTGGAACGGCGTGGCACTCCGTACGCAGCGGGCCATCATCGAAGAGTCAAAGGCCGTAACGCTTGCCGCACTCGGCGAGGATCTCGGCGAAGCCAACGAGCCCACGGTCGCAGAGAAAGTCATCGCATCGCCTGTCACGCCCGAAGACCGGAAGATCACCTACGGCAAGGACGGCGTCATCTCAATACCGGCCGCCGCATACAGCAAGCCGACCGGCAACACGCGGGACGTCTTTGCCATGAAGAGTTTTGGCGGTGGTCTGCAAATCTTCCTGCCGCGTTTCTTCCCTCAGGGCACGACGATTATGCGCGGCGGCACATGGAAGGGTGACCCAAACGCATGCACATCCGGGAAGCGGATGCTCAGCGGTGGATATGGTAGATACGAAAACTGGGGTCTCCGCGCGGCAGTGTCGCATACCGGCATCAAAACACCGCTTGAACTGACACTCGAACTGGGTGACGGCGTGACCATGGAGCTGGTCTACATTAAGCCCGGAACGTTCGTGATGGGCGGCGAAAGCAAAACCGACGGCAGGTTCGAGTGCGTCGAGCTACCGAAGCACGAAGTCCAACTCACCAAGGGTTTCTATCTGGGCAAGTACGAGGTGACGCAAGCGCAGTACGAGGCCGTCATGGGTTCGAACCCCAGCCGATCGACCAAGGCTCCGGACTGCCCGGTCGACAATGTCAGCGAGTCGGACGCGTTGACGTTCTGTGGGAAGCTCGTCGAAGCGACGGGGCGTGACGTACGGCTACCTACCGAGGCCGAATGGGAGTATGCCAGTCGCGCAGGCCGTGACACCAAATGGTTCTTCGGCAACGATCCCTCGCAGATCGGGGAGTATGCTTGGTTCAAGGACAACGCGAGTGCCAAGTCGCATCCAGTCGGTCAAAAGAAGCCCAATCCGTTTGGGCTCTACGACATCTACGGCAACGTCTGCGAGCGAATTTCGGACAAGTATTCCCGAAGCTACTACTCGATCAGTCCCAAGGTGGACCCGACCGGACCCAGCCAGGGCACGAAGTCGCGCTTCGAGTACAAGGTCACCGCCCCGCAATCAGGCAAGTACTTGTTAGCGGCGCAGGTGGTCACGGCGAATTACAATCAGCGACTGAACATCTCCGTGAATGACGCCGATTCCGCGATTACGATGGAGATGCCGTTCACCGTCGGGAACTGGCAAGCCTCCAATCTGGTCACGCTCACCCTCGAGAAGGGCGAGAACACGCTACGTTTCTGGCGCAACCAGCCGCCGCAGTACGGGCTGGCCATCAAGGACTTCACGCTCACGCCAGTGAAGTAGTCGTGGCGATCGTTGAATGGAAACTCGACGCGAAAGCGAGAGATGTAGCTGCCGTCGCCAGACGGCGGACCACGCTCTGGTGAGCGTAGCTACAAGCCTTTAAACCCCGGCAACTCCCAGGAGCTTTCAGTGAGTCCTGATGTTCAAGCCATTCGGCGAAGCCATGCGTATGGCAATGCTCGATCGGATCGAGGAGAGCAAATGACGTGTTGGAGTCAGGCTTTCGTGTTCTTCCTTTCGGCTTTGCTGTGTCCGCTGGTCGCTTTCGGGGCTACGCCGATCGCGCCAGGCACGGATGGGTACGATGCTCGTGTGAGGCCGTTTTTCAAAGCGTACTGCATCAAGTGCCACGGTCCGGATAAGAGCAAGGGCGAGCTGACACTGCACACATTAGATGGCGACCTGGCGTCGGGGCGGGGGATCGAGCGATGGGAGGATGTGCTCGATGCGTTGAAGTTTGGCGAAATGCCGCCGGAGGACGAGCCTCAGCCGGACGAGGCCGAACGCAAGCTAATCACCGACTGGATCGACAACGGTCTGCGCACCTACGTCGAAAAAGCAAGCAAGCAAGCCCCGGCCACCACCACGCGCCGGCTCACCAATTTCGAATACGAGAATACTATGAGGGATCTTCTGGGCGTCGACCTTAACCTAATCCAGGATCTCCCCAAAGACCCGCTCAAACCCTACCATTTCAACAACACTGCCGAGTTCATGCTGCTTGGCCCGGAACAAATCGACCGCTACCTCGAAGTCGCCCGACGCGCCATGGCAAGTGCCATCGTCGATTCGGAAAAACCTGAAACCCACAAGTCCCGACAGCAGTGGGATTCCATCGAATATAAAAATGGCTTCGGCAAGATTCTGAAACGGAACGAGATCCCCATCCACAATTCAGGCCGCGGCACACCGGGCCAGGGCATGGGCGTCAGAGATTTCCCCAGGACGGGTGAATTCCGCATCCGCTTTCAAGCCTCCGCCGTCTTTCCCAATGGCGCCACCGAACTCCCGCTCCGTTTGGTCATGGGCTACAACCTCAATATCAATAGCTCGACCCAGGAAGTCGCCCCCGTCGGTGTCGTCCACCTGAGCAACTCACCCGATAACCCGAAGATCTACGAACTGCGCGGGCGGATCGAAAATTTTCCCGTCCAGTTGGGAAAGGTGTACAAAAGCAAACGTCGGCCGGACACGTTGACGATCACCCCTCAGAACATCTACGACGACGGCACCCTCAACGACGACAATCGCTTCCTTTACTGGCCGCGCCAACTGGATATGCCGCGCGCCGTGATCGACTGGATCGAATTCGAAGCTCCGATCACCGAAGTCTGGCCACCGGAGCACCACACCCGCATTCTGTTCGATTCACCCCAGCGCCAAAGCGATCCCGGGAAATACGTCCATGAGGTCCTCTCGCGTTTCATGTCGCGTGCTTATCGCCGCCCCGCCACCACGGAGGAGGTGAACCAGTTCTTGAAGGTTTATGATCTGTTGAGACCGGACTTAGGCACCATTGAGGCCACCATGCGCGAAACCCTCGCGATGGTGTTAGTGACCCCTCAGTTTCTGCTTCACACGACATCCGTAGCTGCCGTCGCCAGACGGCGGGAAAATGCCGAGTCTTCCCACGCTCTGGCGAGCGTAGCTACGAATTCGAAACCGCACCAATACGAGTTGGCTTCGAAACTCTCCTACTTCCTCTGGGGCAGCATGCCGGACAAGGAGCTCTTTAAACTCGCGTCGAGTGGTGACCTCAACGATCCCGCTGTCATCGCCAAGCAGGTGCGCCGCATGCTCGCCGACCCACGCTCGAGCGATTTTGTCTCGAACTTCACCAACCAATGGCTCAGTTTGCGGAAAATGAAAACCGTCCCGATCAACCGGGACCTCTTCCCCAGATTCCTCTACTACGTCGAGGCCGGAGAACGCGCCGGCACGGAAAAACCTTACATTCCGACGATCCGCGACCACATGATCGATGAAACCGTCGGCTTCATCGCCGAGCTTATTCGCCGCAATGCCAGCGTGACCAATCTAGTAGATTCCGATTTCGCCATGCTCAATCAGCCCCTCGCGGCTCACTACGGCGTCGCGGGAGTGGAAGGGCAGCGCATCCGTCCCGTTCCGATCAAACCCGATCACCATCTCGGCGGCCTGCTCACTCACGGTTCCGTGCTGATTGGCAATGGCACCGGTTCCGCTCCACATCCGATCTACCGCGCCGTCTGGCTGCGCGAGGCCATCCTCGGCGACGAGGTAAAAGCACCGCCCGCCGAAGTGCCCGCCCTCAGCGACTCGGCAGGCGACTCCGCCGAGCAGGCCCTCAGCATCAAGGACCTGCTCGCCAAACACCGCACCGTGGAAAGTTGCAATGACTGCCACGTCCGCCTCGACCCCTGGGGCATCCCCTTCGAGCGTTACAACGCCATCGGAAAATATCAGCCCTTTGTTCCCAAAGAGGGAACCCGCGTCCGTGGATTCAATAAGAAGCAGGACAACGATCTCGCCGGCTACGCTAATTACCTCGAGAGCGTCAACACGCAGGAAGTGCAAGCCGACGCCCGCGTCCCGCACGGACCTGACGTCGATGGCATGCGTCAGCTTAAAGCTCATCTGCTCAAGGCACGCAAGCACGACATCGCCGAGAACGTCATCCGCCGCCTGCTGACCTACGGGATCGGTCGAGAGCTCACTTGGCGTGATCGTTTTGCCGTGGAAGAACTTCTCGCGCAGGCGAAACAACAAGAATACAAGTTGCAGGATATGATAGTATTGATCTGCCAAAGTGAAGCGTTTCACTAAGTTGGAGTTCACGCTTTAGCGTGTTTTCTGTCATTCGTGTTTCTCTGCCGACAGCCTAAAGGCTGAACTCCAGCAAATAACATCATGAATCACAAATCCTGGCACCTCGATCGGCGCGAACTCCTCAAGGGTAGTGGCGTCGCGCTCGCACTCCCGCTTCTCAACGGCATGGGCAAGGCCATGGGCGCTACTTCCAAAGCAGCAAATGGCGGGATGCCCAAACGGATGTTAGTGAGTTACTTCGCCTACGGTGCCTACATGCCAGACGGGCCGTCGGGTGACCCTAGCGTGCAAAAAAGCGACCCGAAAAAAGAACACCACCAGTGGAGCTGGTGGCCGTGCAAAGATCCGGGCCCACTGAGCTTCAACAAATCCTCCGCTCCTTTCGCTCCCCTCAAAGACGATATCACGTATCTGCGCGGACTCGATCACGCCGGCGGCTGGAAACTTGGAGGCCACAGCTCGGGTGACGTCTTTGCCACCGGCGCCGACATGATGGGCTCGGAAAAAACCAACAACATCTCCATCGATCAAGTCGCGGCCCAAATGCACGGCCACAAAACCCGCTACGCATCACTTGTGCTCGGTACGGAAGGCGGCACCGGCTCATACGGTGCCT
>JAJDDP010000034.1 GCA_029260235.1 Phycisphaerae bacterium
TGATCCATGAATAAGGCATTCACCATCGCCCTTCGAGAGTATGAAGCTGCGGTCAAGACCAAGACGTTCATCATCTCGTTGGTGATCATGCCGATTTTCATGGTCGGCAGTATTGCGGTTCAACTTCTGATCAAGGATCAGGTGGATGTTGCTGACCACCGCGTGGCTATTGTGGACGGCACGGGGGAATTGTACGACGTTCTCGCCAAGGCGGCTAAGAAGCGGAATTCAAGATTTGTGTACGGCGGATCGGTAGATGCGTCGGCTATGCCTGTATTTACCGACTTGGCCGCTGAGACCAAGTCATTGCTGAGCTTTGACGACGACGAGCAAGAGCTGCGCTTCAGCGGCCAAATGACCGAGGCAGAGCGCGACGCGTTGCTGGCTTCATGCAGTTCGAAGGCTGAAGAGGAGCTGATCACCAAACTGCACAAGGGATCGCAGAAGCAAACACGCCCTTTCTTTGTTCTAGAAGAAGTCAAACAGGGGCCATCGTCCGCATCGGAGCTTCGCAATCAATTGAAGAAGCGCGTGGCGGACAAGGAATTGTTCGGATTTGTGATCATCGACGCCGACGCCATCACCAGCCGGGATCAAACTCAACGGCCACGGATCATCTACTACACGGCCCGAACGACCTACCGCGACGTTCGCAATTGGATGACAGGCCCTCTTGGCGCTGCTATTCGCAAGGTCCGCATGAACCAAACGGGCTTGGATGCCGAAGCTGTCGCCTGGGCAACCCAATCGAGCAGACCTGTGATTCGCCATATCCGCACCATCGACGCCGAGGGCAGTGCAGGCGCTGCAAGCGAAGCCAATGAGATCGCTGAGCTTCTGATACCCTTTGGCATGATGATGCTCATGTTCATGGCCATCATGGTCGGAGCGACCCCACTGGTACACAGCGTCCTCGAAGAAAAGATGCAGAAGATTTCCGAGGTCTTGGTTGCTTCGGTCAGCCCTTTTGAACTGATGGCTGGTAAGTTGATCGGCGTTGTGGGCGTGTCCTTGACCATCGTCGGCGTCTATGTAGCCGGCGGATACGCAACCCTGCACCACTATGGTTATGACGATTTCGTTTCGCTCAACCTGCTGGTTTGGTTCTTGATCTATCAATCGCTGGCGGTGGTGATGTTTGGTGCGCTCTTTATAGCCATCGGAGCAGCCTGTGCCGACATCAAGGAATCTCAGAGCATGCTCACGCCGGTGATGTTGCTGGGCATGTTTCCGCTGTTTATCTGGTTGAATGTCATCCGAGAACCGAACAGCTCGTTTTCTGTCATTGCCTCGTTCATTCCCACCGGGACCCCAATGATGATGATGGCCCGGCTCGCGGCTGAACCGGACCTGCCTTTCTGGCAACTCGGCAGCGGCGTGTTACTGGTGCTGGCGACCACGACAGTTTTCGTGTGGGCTGCCGGGCGCATCTTCCGTGTGGGCATCCTCATGCAGGGCAAGGGCGCCAAGATCGGCGAGATGATTCGTTGGGTAGTTAAGGGTTAGAAGAATGGGTCTCTCAAACCAGGATCCATCACAGCCGAGTCAAAACTCGAAGTAGAGGAATGGTGCTTCGGTAGAAAATGTGGTCAGCGCAATCAACATGACGCAGGCCAACGCGGCCCCACATACCGGATGCTTGGGCCTGGGCAGTTGCTGACTGTTGGGGGCAAAGAGTGCGATCGATGTCACCAGCGCCAAGAAGACGACTCCGTGGGCGCCGCCAAACATGCCATATACTGATGGTAGCGAAATGCCAAACGTTGTTGACGTGTAGTTGAGCGGTTCAACCCCGTTCATCCCCACCAAACCGGCCAACACCTCGACGGCACCGCCCATCGAGTTGGCCCGGAAGATCACCCAGCCAACCATGACCAGCAGAAGGGTGGCAGCTACACCTGCAACCCGGGGCAGCCGGACGGGGGATAGACGGGCCCAGCAAGCGAACCCAACCAACAACAGCCCATGATAGATTCCCCAGGCTACGAAAGTCCAAGCTGCGCCGTGCCACAAGCCGCCAAGAAACATTACGACGCCCAGATTCCGAAGAGTCGTCAGCATCTTGCCTTTGGATCCGCCCAACGGAATGAACAAGTAATCGCGCAGCCACTGCGACAAGGTGATGTGCCATCGCCGCCAGAACTCAGAAATGTCGCCAGACTTGTAGGGCGAATCGAAGTTGATCGGGAAGTCAAACCCCAACATCAAGCCGAGTCCTCGGGCCATGTCGCTGTAGGCTGAGAAATCGAAATACAGCTGGAATGTGTAGGCGAATGTCCCCGCCCAAGCGGTGAACAGGCCCGGCGAACCGACAGAATCAAACGCATACTCGGCCATCGGAGCCAGCGTATCTGCAATCCAGACCTTCTTGACTAGACCGATCACAAACAACCAAACACCATCGGCGATCCGTTCCGGCGGCGTGGTAGGCTTGAGGGTCCGCAGCTGTTCCTCCATACACTCGTAGCGCACGATGGGGCCTGCCACCAATTGCGGAAACATAGAAACGTAGGCGGTGAAGGTAAGCAGATCATTCGTCGGCTTGCATTTCCTGCGGTAGATGTCGATCGAGTAGCTCATCGACTGAAAGGTATAGAATGAGATACCGATCGGCAGCACAACATTCAAGACCGGCAGCGGAGCGGCCACGTCCAGCTGGGTCAACAGGCCGGTTAGCGAATCGGTGAAGAAGTTGAAGTACTTGAAGAATCCAAGAGAACCAAGGTTCCCCACCATCGACGCAATCAACCAGAATCGCCGACGCCCCTGATTATTGGCTAGATAGATCGCCCGGCCACAAATGTAGTCGAGGACGGTCGTGGCGATCATCAAAACAACAAAACGGTAGTCCCACCAGCCATAGAAGAGATAGCTGGCTGCGGTTAGGAAGGCCAGCCGCCATCGCGGGGCGCGAATCGCGTACCAACCGATTAGCACCGCCGGCAAGAAGAGCAAGAAGAAGATGTAGCTCGGAAAGATCATCGATGGCCCACCAATTCGATCACCTGGGCGAGAATCAGGTCGCAATTGCGTGTGGCTGGGTGCATGGGATCATAGAAGCCGTCCGGATCGCCGCCGAATGAATCAATGCGGGCAGCGTCAATAGTGCCAACGACGTTCGGGTACTGTTGCCCGAACTGCACCAGCAAGGCATTGAGTTTTTGGAGATTCTTAACGTGCGGTGTTTCTTTGGCCAACAAGTCGTATAGCGCAGGATGCACAGGGTTGATCACGAACACAATGTCAATTCGGTGATCCTGACACAGCTGGAGTGCCTGCTGCATGTAGCCGATGCGTCGCTCCCAATAGGCATCGAAGTCGTAGTGGCTAACGTACTTGTCGAGCGCTTGGCGGCGCTCTACTTCATCCATAGCTGCCAGTTCTTCACCAAGCCGATACGCGCCTTCTTCGACGGACTCGAATATATTCTCAGCACCAGCTAAGAAGTCTCCGTAGTACAGCCGGGTACCATCCCGCCCGGTGTGGGCATTCTCAACCATGCCTTGACGGACAGTCCGAACCACCTTGTCACCCCACACTAGATTCCAACTCAATTCCAACTGTTGTCGGCTAAAGGCATCGGCAAAGCATGCCCAGGCGACGCCCAAAGGCGACACATCCGGCAAGTGACGCACGAGTTGAGGCGTATTCAAGAGCCGTCGGCGAACGCCAGGAAAGAGCGGATGCTCGCTGCCGGGCGGAGCAAACGTCCAAGGATCAACACCGATGACAAGCAACTTGGGCGTATGATCCAAGTCAAGCACAACATGCCTGACAATGCACAGCACATCCTCTGCCTTGCCCCAATAGACACAGTAGTTGAACGCCGACAAACCCAGACCTTCCTCGATAATGCTGGGCCTATAGCGCATGGTGTTCGAGGACCCCAGCACCAAGGTTTCAGGCAGTTCGCCGGGTGGCAATTTATCGAGGAAGTCAGACTTCGATTGGCGGGCATCGCCCAGAATCCAGAAACCAGTCCGCCCGTAATTGCCCCAGGGGTTGGCATACCAAGAGAGGGCATACATGCCGCAAGCCCCAACCAGAAATGTCGCCCCGATAAGCCACAAGAAAGCCGCCGGCGAACGAGCACATAGAAGCCGCCACGCCAAGTGCTTTGGACCCAGCCTCGCAGGGACCTCGGGCCGTTCTTTACCGAGCGCGGGAACGGTTACGCAGGGACTTGATGAAATCGGAGGCATCATGCTCTTGCGGTTCTCTGGCGCACTGCGACCAACTCGGAGACGCCGCACATGGGCGGAAGGGCTGCTCCGAGCATTCATATTCACTGCGAATGTATCGGCATGGGCCTGGGACGGCTTGATTATGGGAACAAGAATGGGATGCGAACCGCGATCTGTGGTAGTTCGAGGACCGGGCGAACCCATCGGCCATCAAAAAAGCCGAAGCCCATTCGTATGGGCCTCGGCCTTTGAGCACTGAAGGAGGGAGGGGAGGAAATCGCTCTTTGGTTCTAG
>JAJDDP010000035.1 GCA_029260235.1 Phycisphaerae bacterium
CGATGAGATGACCCGCAATGAACCAGCCTGTAGGCGTTGAGCGGCTTCATGAGGTAGGGCAAGCCAGTGTCGCCATGACCCAAGAAAAAGCCACGCGTGTCCTAGTTGTTGATGACAGTCCGATCATGCTGGCTGTGCTGGTCAAGCATTTGACCAGTGCCGGTTATGATGTGTTCCAGGCCGCAGACGGAAACGAAGCCCTCGCGCGGATCAAGAAAAATGGCATTCAGCTGGTGATCACCGACTGGGAGATGCCTGGGATGAACGGCCTGGAACTGTGCCAGGCAATTCGGGCCAACGAAACCATCGGCTTTATTTTTGTGATCATCTTGACTGCGCTTGGAGACAAAGACTGCCTGCTCGAAGCCTTCAATGCCGGCGCCGATGATTACTTGTGCAAGCCGTTTGATCGCCTGGAGTTGGTTGCCCGCATGCGAGCGGGAGAACGAATGATAGTCCTGGAGCAGGGATTGACCGAGAAGACCCTCGCTCTCCAAAAAGTGAACGCTCAGTTCGCTGTATTGAATGAGAAGCTCGAGCGGATGGCTACTACCGACGAGCTGACTGGTTTGGCAAACCGCCGCCAGGCCATGGCGAAACTGCACGAACATTGGGATCGAGATGAGCCACTCTGCTGCATCATGGTTGACATCGATCACTTCAAGAAGTTCAACGACAATCATGGCCACGATGCGGGCGATGAAGTGCTTCGGCGGACGGCAGCAAGTGTGCGGAAGTCGGTACCGGCAAACAACTGGGTGTGCCGGCTGGGTGGGGAGGAATTCCTGGTGATTTGCCCAGGGATTGGCCTGGCTAATGCTACCGAATTGGCTGAACACATCCGGGCTGCGGTCGAATCAGGATCGTTCACTTATGCCTCCAAGGAACTTCATGTCACCTGCAGTCTGGGCGTTGCAGCCCGCCAGCCCGCCATGGGCCACCGGGATGATCTGATCAGGCAAGCTGATTCTGCCCTGTATGAAGCCAAGAAAAACGGACGCAATCAAGTTCAGTCAGCCAGCTCACCGCTCGCCGCCGTCTAGCCTCCCTGCCGACGAGCCTCCCCCCTGGAAATCGCCGGCCACATTGGTACCATCCACAATCTCTGTGAAACATACGCAGCAAGGCCAGTGGCCATGGCCGGAATGTGCTCCTACTCAATTGAAAGGGATAAGTCCTTATGGAAGTGTCTATCGTCTATTGCGGGCAGTGAAACTATCTGCCCAAAGCCGCCAGTTTGGCGGACGCAATCAAAGGCCATCTCAGCATCGAACCCGAATTGATTGAGGGCAAGGGAGGTATCTTCGACGTAGCTGTGGACGGCAAGTTAATCTATAGCAAGCAGGAAACGGGCTGCTTTCCAGAACACGCCGAGATCCTGGACAAACTCAATCCCTAGCCGCAGTCGATGCGGATTTCCCAGGTGGAATGACTGTCCCCGCGCGACGGGCAGGATCGTCGAGATGCAGCAGCCTCGAAGGAATGAATCGCCGCTAGAAGGAACTTATTGCTTGAATCCAGCGGCTCGTTTGGTCATGATCGTGATTCGAGATCTGACGATCAGCAAATGGCGGTTTGTAGGATCGTGGGTGATATTTGACCAATTGAGCAATCGTAGCCTGCCAGGACTATCCTCGGCTAGGCCATTGTTTGCTGTTTCATTAGCGCAGCGGAGGTTTTCGATGACACGCGCTTCAATCACTTCGCTGCTAGCGGTGTCGCTGTTGATTGCCAGTTGCCAATCCCCTTCATCTTCGGGTGGCGGCGGGGTTGCCAGCGGCTCCAGCGGCGTTGGGCCCGGCGATCCGGAACCTCCCGCTCTTTTTGAGGTCGATGTCCCGGCCTTTGCGGTTATCGTTTCTGCGGACCGCGGGATCGGTGTTCCCGGCACCCCCTTCAAACTTGACGCCGCGATCGCCGCCAATGCTTCGACGGCCAGCTCGTTCTCATGGAGCATCAACGGCGGCAGCTCCGCGTCATCCGACCCATCCCCGGAATTCACTTTCGACGAGCCCGGCGATTACCTCGTGGATGTGTCCGTCCAAAACGATCAAGGCACCGCCGTCACCGATGGTGTCTTGATCAAGGTCTTTGAGCCGGGCCAGACGGCCGCCACCACCGCTCAAATATCTCCTGCGTCTGGGATGCCCTCCACGTTTGTGCAGATCAAGTCCCCAGCCCTCGATGATCCACAAGCCTCCATTCAAGTCATGGTTGCCGAAGGCGATCCGTTCGAGCCGTTTCGCCCGGAACTTGGCACCGCCAACCTCTTGATTCCACTCGATGCGGCTGACAACATCACCGGGCCGGTTGCGATTCAAATCAAACTGTTAGCTGATGGCGCACTGGTGGACACGTTTGATTTTAGTCTGTCCCCACCCCCTACGCTCATCGATCCGCCCGGCATGATCGTGACGACCGCGTTGGGAATCGGCCCTGATTTGCTGGCGGAGGCCGAGGATAACTTGGTGGAGTTTCTAAGCGGCATAGAGGCCGATCTACTCCCTGAGGAACAAGCCCTTGTGCAGGCTTTCCTCCGCTTCCCCAAGGCCCGGTATGAACAAGTCCGCGATGCCTTCGCCCCGCTCATGGGAGGGATGGACGCTTCCACCCGGACGATCGTCGACCAAGCCATGATCGCTAACGGCATCACTTTGGCTGATTTGGAGGATCTCGCGCCTCAATCGAAGGCTTTCAGGTTTGCCAAGAACTCGAACGATGAGCTGATCGATAACCTCTGCAAGTTTCATGACTTGGTGGATCGAATCCAAGTGATCGCCAAGGGACTTAGCTACGCCGCCCAGGTGTTGAACGCGGTCGGCGTGGCTACCGCTGGGACGCCCGCGGGATTACCCACGATTGCAGCTGCCAACGTCATCGGCGAACTGACCCGTGCAGCGAAATTCCTGATGCTCCTTTCTGATCTAGTACCCCGCGTCTCGGACGATCTTCTGGTCACCGCCATCCCAAACGTACTAATGCTGGATAGCGATAAAGCCATCGTGCAAGTCAAGGCCCGTTTGACCAAAAGCGACGGATGCCAACGGGCCAACACGGCCAACAGTTTGATCGATTTTGCAGCTGATGAGATTGCGAAACTTCTGGCTGAGGATCTCGTTGACCGGATTGCCTCTCGAACATTTGGGCGTCAGAACTTCCGACGCACCCTCAGAACCAGCCGGAATGATTCGGCGGCGGTGGACGAGGCGATCAATCAAATCAAGCGTTTTTTGGCGGCTATCGTGGCTGATATCATCAAAGCCAACGAGGATGTTTTCGTCCTGGACGCGCTCATCAAACCGATCATCGACAAGATCTGCGCCACCAGGGACAGTGACACGCTGGAACTCCAACCTGAAGAAATGATCCTCACGCAATCGCCCGACAATGTCGGCAGATTTCTCAATCTTCAGGAAGAATCCATCGACTTTTTCTGCAACCCCAATAGCCCACGCTCGGTCACCATTAAGGTCGAGCGCGAATGCGGCCTAACCGTGTTTGGGCAATCCGGCGCCCGAAAACTCACCGGCGAAACTACGATCACCTGCGGTCTGGAATCGTGCATGGAGGATGCCTCGGGATCAATCGACGTCCAGGTGATCCGGACCGAGTTTCATGATAACCCGAGCACGTTCTGCTTAAACGTTGCCGAAACATTGAAACGTCAAGACGCCATCCTCCAGATCAAGAACATGCACACCACCCGCACGGTGAAGATCGCGGCTGTGTCTTATGCGACGAGCGACAGAAGACTGATTGTCCGCGGCCCCTGCAACGTAGGCAACCTGCCAGCGGGCCAGACCGAGAAGGAGTGCATCGAGAGCACCGCCGCTGGCTGCGACCACGCCCTCAGCGGGCCCAGCGTCGGGTTCAGCTCCTTCCTTCTGCCCGGCGAAACAACTCTGCCCGTGCCCTTTATCTGCGAGCAGGAGTTCATCTTCTCCCCCCCAATGGGCGACATAACCTGTGTTGATGACTTGCTCGAAACTGTCGAGGAAAGCTGGGTCATTCAGGCTGTCTTCTGCGATAACAACGAAAACGCAGAACAATTCTGTACCCAAATGGACACCAGCATGAAGAAGTTCGGCCAAGGCGGCAACGTCAACACATGGCTGCCGAAAGAAACCGAAGGCTGCTCGTCGATGAAACCGGCGGCGCCGCCGGCCAACGATCCATAGACACAATAACAGGGCGGATACCTACCTATTTCATAACCATTGGCGACGGATTGGTTGAACTTGGGTATGCTACATGCTGCTCGGATCGTTGTGACAGGTCAGCCACACCACATGACCCAACGTGGGATCAACCGGCAGGACGCTGTTCCTGTCTATGGTGACTGCGGTTCGAGACCTGATAATTGGGGATGTACCAAGCAGAAGCGGCTGGCAGAACGCAATCAAGCCGCCGGCTGTTCGGTTGTAGGGTTCTCGACAGGCCTCGGTCACAGAAAATAGGCAAAGCCCGCTATTAGCTGGCACACAGGTCAGCGAACCTCAAATCGGCTAAAGAAACCAGGTAGCTGTTAGCCGATACTACCCGGCCCGTGATGCTCCGCCGAGCAGCGCGGTCGGCGTGCGTTGTCGCAGTGGGCACTTCGTCGTTCCTGAGCAGTTCGAGCGCGGCTTGGCCGGACGACGAACTGACATCTTGCGATAGCACAGGCAGCTTTGGTTCTTGAAGCAGGCCGATCTCAGGCAGGTGTGGAAGATCAATTCATCTTGGAGACAATCTATGTGCAACTACTCGTTCTGGCGTGGCAGGATGTATGCCTCGGCGGTGGGGCTTTGCCTCGGTGTATGCGGATTCACCTTGGCCCAAGAGGACAGTGATTCGGGCGCTGAAGCGACCTTGGAGGAGCAAACTTCCTTCTCCTTGGGTGGCGGGGCTTCCTATCTGTTAAGCCCCGAGAATGTTTTCGGCGACCAAGAAATCCTCTGGCCTGGGTTTCTAACCGGCATGCGGTCCTTCACTGATATGGGGCAGCGATTCGCCGACCCCATAGGCAACCCGCTCTATTTTGAAAGCCCGTTTATCGAATCGAATCTGCGGATCTTCTACATGTGGCACGACTTCCCCAAGGATTCTCAACTGGGTGGTGGCGAGGTGAGCGTGTTCGCTGCCCAAGTTCGACTAGCCTTGACTGATAAGCTCGCATTCATTGCGGTTAAGGACGGCTACTCGAGGTTTAAGTCTGGCATCACGCCAGATGCAGAAGGCTGGAACGATTTCTCCATCGGCCTCAAGTACGCCCTGATCGTCGATGAAGCCAACGACTTCGTCTTGACAACAGGCTTGCGATGGGAATGGCATAACGGCGAGGATAACACCCTCATGGGCGGCGATTCCGGCTCGAACGAACTAAGTCCATTCTTCTCAGTGGCCAAGGGCTGGGACCGGTTCCACTTTATTGGCAACCTGACTGCCCGTCTGCCGATGGACCACAATGACGGAAACCACATCATCCAGTGGGACTTGCACTTCGATTACGAAATTGCACCAGACACGCTGCCGGGATTCTTCCCGCTCTTTGAAATCCATGCATTGCATTACCTCAGCAACGGCAACCGCTTCCCGTTATCGGTTGGTGCCATTGACTACAGCAACATTGGATCATCTGACGTTGCGGGCACCAGCGTGTTCTGGGGCGATTTGGGCTTCCGTTGGAGATTGACCCCAAACGTGACAATCGGAGCAGCCTACGGTTTTCCGATTTCATCGCCGGGCAATGATGCCTTCAATCAGCGGGTCACCGCCGACCTCATCCTGAGCTTCTAGGACGGAAGGAAAATCATGAAACTACGCATGTTCAAAATCATGGCGGTGATCGCATTTGCAGTACCGGCGATCCTTCCCACCTCGTGCAACCAAGCCTTGCTGAAGGAACTGACTCCCTTCTTGATTGATGGAGGCAACAGTTTCTTGGTCGATGTGATCTTCACTGCTGCGCCGTTCGTGCTGTAGAAATCGGCACTAGAGGAGTACCCAACAAGAGTCGTGCCGGGCATTTTGCTCGGGCACGGCCCTTTTTGTTGTGTCAGGGGGCAGAACGCCATCTCTTGGTTGCATTGCACGCTGGATGCTCGGGTGCTAACCTGAGATCGCGGTGGGCCTACCGAAAAACTGATTCAACCCCCAATCGAGGACTTCAATGCCAACAAGTAACAGCGCGAACCAGCATCGACTTCTCAAGACCACCTGCGTGACCGATTCAATTCGCCTTGCGGTAGTGGTTGCAGCCACGATTGCCCATTCCGTCGCTTGGGCTGAGCCATCCCATCCCATCGCCATTACCCATGGCACCATTGTGACTGGGCAGGGCCGTACCATCGAGGATGGCACGGTTCTGATCGAAGATGGCCGCATTGTCGCGGTCGGTGCGGACGTCGTAGCCCCGCTCTACTACGAAGTCATCGACGCGACGGGTCAGTTCGTCTATCCGGGCTTCATTGACGCACATTCTTACTTGGGAATCCCCAAGACAGAGCGCACCGAGCTGGAGCGAGCGAGGGCTGAGGATTGGAAACTGGAAGCCAAGGATGGACCATACTCTGAGACTCGCGCTGCCAACCGCCGAGGCATCCGTGCCGACTGGAGGGCTGACGCGCTTTATGCGCCGACCAAGGAGCAACTAGTCGCCCGTCGTGCTCTTGGAATGACGACTTGCCTGGTCGCCCCCCGTAGCGGAATCCTGGCTGGCAGGTCGGTGCTGGTGAACATTTCTGATGCGCCGATTCGACAAGCCATCGTCGCCAAGGAAGTCGCTCAGCACGCATCTTTTTCAACCGGCGAGCCGGGTTCGTATCCCGGGAGCATGCTCGGTGTCGTGGCTCAATTTCGGCAGGTCATGTATGACGCCCGTTGGCACCAGAATTTGCTCCGCCATGTTGAGCGTCACCCGCGTAAGACCAATCGCCCCGCATCGGACCGGGTGCTGGAGGCGCTGCAGTCTCCTCTGTCGGGCAAGTCGAGCGTAGTGATCGAAGCCAACACAGCCTCACAGATCCATCGGGCACTCAACCTGGCTGAAGAGTTTAATTTGAATATCATCATCAGCGGTGGCGCCCAAGCGTGGCGCGTGCTCGATCGTCTTCAGGCAGCCAACGTGCCGGTTATCTTGACCTTGAAGTTTTCTGACGAGCCAGAATACGGCAAGAAGAAGGCCAAGGGCAAAGGCAGCACGCCATCGGAGACCGAGTCTGAAAAAGCAGCGGACTCCCAACCCAGCTCGACGCCTTCGCCCAAGGACGACGACGAGGATCCCATTTATGAACCGCTCAAATTGCAGAAGGAACGCCGTCGCCTCTGGGAAGAAGAGCTAGAAAACGCATTCAAGCTCCACGAGGCTGGGATTCGTCTAGCCTTTTCCACCCGCGAGCTCGACGACCCAGCAGATTTCTTGGCAAATGTCCGCAAGGTTGTTGAACAAGGATTGCCCGAGCCGGCTGCGCTGGCGGCACTGACTAGAGCTCCGGCCGAACTCTTCGGTCAAAATCGACAACTTGGGGTGATCGCAACCGGCCGAGTTGCCAATGTGGCCATTTTTGAAAAGCCGTTCGCCCAAGAAAAATCAATAGCACGCTGGGTGGTGATCGACGGATACAAGTACGATCTCCAGGCCGACAAAAAAGACAAGAATGACAAGAAAGAAAAGGCCGCTGACGAGGAATCCGTATCAACCAGCCAGCCGGCAGAACCCAGAGATGCCGAGCTGGAGGAATTCAAGGATCGTGAGGGCAAGCCCGATTGGGCCTGCGAGATTGAGGCCGACCGCGTTCCCGCAGTCCACACTGGCGGCAACGTGCTCATTCGCGACGTGACCATCATTCCGGTCGTCGGCGATCTGATTGAAAAAGGGGCGATTCTGGTTCGCAAAGGCAAGATCGCCGCGGTTGGCGTCGATGTTCCCGCTCCAAGCGACGTCACCGTTATCGAAGCCGAGGGGCTTTATGTGATGCCTGGCATCGTCGATGCCCATTCGCACATCGGGGCTGATTCAATCAACGAGGGTAGCCTAGCCGTAACTGCCGAAGTACGGATTCGCGATGTTCTCAACGGTCGCCTGATTTCGATGTATCGCGGCTTGGCTGGCGGAGTGACCACCGCGTTGATTCTCCATGGATCCGCCAACCCCATTGGCGGGCAGAGTCAGGTGATTAAGCTTCGCTACAACCAGACGCCACAAAACTTGATCTTCAAGAGCGCCCCGGCAACGATCAAGTTTGCCCTGGGCGAAAACGTAACCCAAGCCAATTGGTCAAGCCGGGCGGGCAAACGATTTCCCGATACGCGGATGGGTGTGGAGGCGACGTTGCGCCGCACTTTGACCGCTGCCCAGCATTACGCCGAGCAATGGCAACAATACGGGGCGGCTCTGGCTGCTGGGCAAGATGTGGTCCCGCTGCGGCGCGACTTGCGTCTCGAAGCGCTCACCGAAGTATTGGATGGCAAGCGCTACCTCCACACGCATTGCTACCGGGCTGATGAAATTCTGCGGTTGATCGGCGTGGCTGAGGATTTTGGGTTTCGCATCGCCTGCCTGCAGCATGTGTTGGAGGGCTATCGCGTAGCCCCGGAAATCGCCCGCCACGGTTGCGGCATCTCTACTTTCGCAGACTGGTGGGCGTACAAGATTGAAGCCTACGATGCCATCGCCCATGCCGCTGCATTCATGACCGACCGCGGGATTTGCGCCTCGGTGAATTCGGATTCGCCCGACCTGATGCGCTACATGAACATGCAGGCGGCTGAGTCGATCAAGTGGGGGAATCTCAGCCCCAATCAGGCACTGCGCTTGGTTACCATCAACCCAGCCCGGCAACTGGGCATCGCGGATCGCGTGGGCAGCATCGAGGTGGGTAAAGATGCAGACTTAGCTCTGTTCAACGGCCACCCGCTGAACGTGTTTAGCCGATGTATGATGACCCTGATTGATGGTGAAGTTCTCTTTGAAGGGACCGACGAATTCAGGCCCTTGGATCGCAGCTTGCCGGTGATTTCCAATCGCGGGCACGAGCAGGTGCCGCTGTCTGCCCAGGACCGATACGCCCTGGTCGGAGCCACAGTCCACCCCATCAGCGGCGATCCCATTGCTGAGGGTACGGTGTTGATCGAGAAGGGTTTGATCGCAGCTGTCGGGCGCGATGTGACCACTCCGCCGGGGACCATGTTGGTCAACGCCAAGGGACTGCACGTCTACCCAGGCCTCATTGATGCTGGGTCCAAATTGGGCGTGATGGAAGTCGGGCAGGTGCGTTCGACGCGGGATGACCGTGATTCAGCTAGCTTTGCTCCGGACCTGAAGATGATCGGCTCGATCAATCCTCACAGTGCTCATGTCGCCGTTGCCCGGACATCCGGTGTCACGACCAGTCACTCCGTTCCAGCCGGGGGCATCATCTCTGGGCAAAGTGCGGTGATTGGCTTAGCCGGCTGGACGCTGCCGGAAATGTTGGTGCTCGACTCGTGCGGATTACGCTTCAACTTGCCGGTTCTTCCGGTGCAGATGAGGGGGACCAAGAAGGACAAAGATAAGCGCACCAAGGAGCACAAGGAGAAGTTGCGTAAGATTGAAGACTTCTTGTCCAAGGCACGTCGCTATGCAGATCAGCAAGACGCAGCCAAGGAGAACCCAGCAGCAGCCGCCACGCCGGACCTGCCCCTCGAAGCGATGATTCCTTACATGCGGGGCCAAAAGCCGGTCCTGTTCAGCGCCCGTACTTACAAGCAAATTCTCAAGTCGATTGAGCTGGCAGAAAAGCACAAATTGCGCTGTGTCATCTTGGGCGGGGAGGAAGCCTGGAAACTGGCCGATGCGTTGGCGGCAAAGAACATCCCCGTCATTCTCAGCCGCGTGCTGGATCTTCCAGCAAGTCAGTTTGAACAGTGGAACTCGGTGTACGCTTGCGCAGCTGTGCTCGACAAAGCTGGTGTGCAATTCGCCTTCGCCACGGATTCATCCTCCGGGGCGTTTAGTCTTCCCTTCATGGCTGGGATGGCCGTCGCCCATGGCTTGGACCCTCAACGCGCCGAATTCGCCCTCACCTTGGGGGCTGCTCGCATCCTCGGGCTTGAGGACCGCATCGGTTCTATTGAGCCAGGCAAGCGGGCCGACCTGATCGTTACAACCGATACGCCCATGCAGGTCACCAGCAAGGTCATCCACATGTTCATCAACGGCCAACCGATCGACTTGGCTGATAACAAACAGACCCGAAGCTACGAGCGCTTCACGGAGCGACCTCAACCTCACCTGCCCCCCAAGAAAATTCTGGCAGGACCGCCCTCGCTGACCCAGTAGCCGCCCGTCGGCGAACGAAAAGCAACCTGCCGTGCGTTGATTTGGTTATGATGGGGGATGGGATTTCACGGCGAATTCCCAATCAGTCGAATCGGAGGGGATAATGACGGGCACCCGAATCAGGCTTGGTGGCATTGGCTTGGCATCGCTCGTCTTGCTTTGGAACGCAGTGCCGGCGAAGGCTCAGACCTGTACAATTCTCACTGAAGAGTTTCCTTTCAGTTGGCCTACCACCTTCAGCAGCGGCTCCTACAGCGTAGAGTGGTGTGCCGCTGGCGCATCCATTTCCAGCGCGCAGTGGTGCCCCGGCGGAACAGCCTTGCGCATGAGCGGCTCATCGCAAGACACCATGATCTGGGCAAATGTAGCCAACCAGGGCTGCACGCTGGTTACCATCGAGTTTGATTACAGCCAGTTCGCGTCTACCGGAACCACGCTGAGATTCTCTGCGACCAACGACAGCAGCATCAACTGCGCCGAGTCCATGACCGGTGTCGCGGGGTTCCTGGGTACGACCGGAGGTCAATGTGTACATGTTTCCCACTCGGTGGACGTCACCGGCCTTGCTTCGGTTTATTGGCAGTTCGACTATGGTTCCGGAAGCAACGCCATCTACATCGACAACCTCACCATTTCCTTAACCACCTGCTCCTGCGACGGCGGCGGCGGGGACCATGAGTGTTGCTCCACCGGCAGTGCCGGATGCAACGACCCAGTTGTCGAATCTTGCGTTTGTGCTGTGGATGCATTCTGTTGTCAGACGGAGTGGGATGACCAATGCGTGGCGGAAGTGACCAGCCTGGGTTGTGACGATTGCGCTGGCGGTGGAGCTTGCCTCACGGATTTCAATGCCGATTTTGGCACGTTCTTTCAGGGCGGCGCTGTGTGCTCGCTTTTTCCATCGCTCTTTGAAACCTGCTCCGGCAACGGACCGTACCATTCCTCGGGGACGGATTGCGGTACCGCAGGCGACATGGTCATGACCTTTGGTACCGGATTTCCCTATTCGACAGCCATCACCAAGTGCTTCGATTTATCGGGAGCAGCCGCTGCCCACCTGGAATTCTCTTACACGAAACAGTCAGGGACGCTGGGGCCCAATCTCCTGGCCAGCACCGACGGCGTCAATTTCGTGAACGTGTGGAGCGCGCCGTTCACATTCGGTGGCGGTTGCAGCACAGCGTGTGTCGATCTTTCTCTCTATGCTGGAGCGCCCCAAGTATATGTGGGCTTTGAATCTGGAACGTCGAGTAGCCAAGCACACGGAATCGACGATGTATTGCTGGTGTTGGGCAGTTCTTGCCCTGCCTGTGCGGCGCCCTGGGTCGATGCGGGGCCTGACCGAACGATATGTCCTGGCCAATTGATCACCCTGCCAGCCTCCGCCGGCGGGGGCGCGGGCGGCGATTGTCCGAGTGATTACACCCCGAACTGGACCGGTCCTGGCATCGTCTCTGGGGCCAATACGTTGAGCCCGACTGTCAATGTGCCGGGCGTATACGTGCTGAGTGTCGCCTGTGAAAACTGCCCGGTGTCGGACAGCGTCACCGTGGCTCCGACAAGCGGTCTCGACGTGGATGCTGGGCCAACGCGTTCTTCGCCTTGCGATGGCTCTGCCGTCCAGCTTGCAGGCTCTGTCTCGGGTTGCTCGGGATCGCTCTTGGTCAACTGGATACCAGCCGGCAGTGGCGTCATCCTCGCGGGCCAAGGGACGCTGACGCCGGATGTAGTTGGACCAGACAGGTACACGCTGGAGGCAAGTTGCGATGGCGGCTGTGCGCTTACGGACAATGTCGTGGTGACTCTTCTCTTGGATGGCGATGTCGATGGCGATGGTGACGTACAACTCGACGATTTAGCCAGCCAAGTCGGGTATCTGGCCGGCCCGAATTTGGCGCCAGCAGGTGGTTTTGAATGCGGCGACTTGGATATGGATGGCGATGTTGATGTCGCGGATTTCGCCGGCTTGGCCAACGCGTTCGGGTCGACCACGGTCCTGGCTGGGGCGTGCTGCAATCCTGAAGGTACTTGCGCAGAAACGACGGCCAGCGCCTGCATAGCTGCGGGCGGCTCGTACCATGGCGACGGGGATGAATGCTCTGCAGTCGCCTGCCCCTCCGGGCGGTACAGCAACGAGATTGCCAGCATCACCTCCTACTTCAATCCAGGACTTGATGTCGCCATGGCTGATGATATGACGCTGGAGGGGGTCGGTGCCCGGACCCTGTCCCGAATCGACTTGGCTGTCTTCGGCGGCGGAGGTGGCGTGTTCGATGTGACGGTTGTTCTCTATGACAGCTGCCCCGGCGACGGCGGCGTGGCTATTGCAGCATCAACCACCACCTGGACGAATCTGCCTGATGATGGGTTCGTCTATGTGCTTGGGTCCGACTATGGGGGTAGTGCAGTGACGCTGCCGGATACTGTTTGGATGGTCGCGACGTTCTCCACCCACCTGGCGGGCTGGGTTACAGCTGAGCAGGCGGAAACCGGATTCACCAACGACGTATTCGGCCAGGACTCAGCCCCCTGGGTATGCGGATCTTTCTTTGATGGAGGGCCTTATTCTGGTTTCTGGGCCAACATCGAGTGCGTCGAATGATTATCTGCGGATGATCAAGGTTAATCTCGCCGGGAGGGTTCTAGGCGGAGCACGTCCAAGTTTGAGAACTGCCAATGCTTGCTGATCGGTGCGGCTTCATTCAGGCGCTTCAACATGTCTTGGCGTTTTTGACCCCACAGCCGCATGACCACCCAGCTGGTATTCTGCCTGCCATCCAGTCGCTCGATCATCTCAGACAACCGAACAACGGGATTGGCCCGGTAGGCATCGAAGCCGTCGTCCTGGGCTTCGTCCCGTCGAACGGGTAAGACCTCGATGCTCCCCCGCAAATAATACTCCAGAGCGAAGTAGGCGTTGCCCTCGAGGAGATAGACCGCTTCTCCGTCGGCGACGTGCTCAGACAGCACAGCCGCGGCGCGATCCCATTCCTCGCGAATTAGCAATCCGCCAGTTGCCACCGGCGGCATGATCGCCCAGAGCAAGGCCAGCAACCCCAAACCAATACGCGGAGACCGGTCTAGGAATATCGCCAATAGCAGCAGCACAGCTGGTTGGGCAACGATGGCATACTTGATTTGGTAAATCGGGGTGGATAATTGAGACCAAACAAAGGGGATTCCGATTGGCAAGATCGCCCATAGCCATAGATAGACGCTGCAGAGAGGCGGCTGCTCGAGGTCCCTTTGGCTACGTTCATTTATGGGGCGCACGGGGCGCCTGATGAGCACTGTCAAGAAGATCACACCGGCTGCACTCGCCCCAGCCGCCAGCCAGCGGAACTCTGATCGGACCGCCAGAAACGCGCGGAGCGATCTTGCGAGTGCATCGGCGCCTGGCTTCGCTATCCAGTATTGTTCCTTTGCCCGGACGATCTGTTGCACCAAGATCGGAATCCATGGCCCAAAGAGGGCGATGATGGCGAGCACACTGCCTGCACAGATCCAAATGACCGATCGGCCAGTGTCCACTGCTCGTCGCTGACGCAGGACAACCAAGAGCATCCACCCGCACTGGGCTGCCAGCATGAACCATGCGTAGGTATGCACCCAAACGAAGCAGGTCATCGTCGCTACATAGATCGCTGCTCGGCGAATCGTCGGGTGGAGCAACATCTCATACAACGCCCAACTCCCCAGGATGGCCAGCAACTCCATGAGTGCGTAGTATCGTGCTTCCTGGGCAAACCCGATGGCCAACTCGCTGACACACATCAATGCCGCCGCCCACAGGCCCGTCGATTGCCCGCCCAGCCGCCTTGCAAAGCCGAAGAAAGCGACAACACTTGTCACTCCAAGTAGCACTGAGGGCATGCGCAGGGCGGCAGGCGAATCGCCGAAGAGATCCACCCAGATGGACAGGAGCAAGTGGTACAGCGGAGGATTAGTCCCAAATCTGCGAAGTTCAATGACTTGGGACCAGCTCAGCCGGGCGTAGAGCCACGAAAAGGCTTCGTCAGCCCAGAGGGGTCGCTCAGTCAGACCGTGGAAACGGACTGCAATTGCAAAGCCCACAATAGCAAGGAGCAGCAGACCCGTTGATCGCTGGAGCTTGCCGGGAGACTGTGAAGTTGTTGGCCGGATTAAATCGGTCATGGCCAGCTTTAGGTCGAGGCCCCGGCTGCAATTAGATCGCCATGCCCACCGCGTCGTTCGACTTTCGGCCAGTCTGCCTCGGGGTCATACCATCGGGCAATCGAATCTTGCACCTGGTCCTGCGACTGGGCATTGACCAGGTCGTCGCGAACCTCACGGGCTGAGGGATGGTGTTCGCTGTACTTGATGCCAAACTTCCTCATGATCTTGACGCCGAGTTTTGGGCCATGAACTTTCACGATTTCATCGAAATGCTGGGCAACCACCACTCCCTGTTCTGGTACGGACGGTGGGGGCGGGAGCGGCTTCCCTTCCCACAATGCACGGCACTCGGAGAAAATCCACGGGTTGCCGATGCAGCCACGGGCAATGGTCACGCCATCCACGCCGGTTTGTTCGATCATTTGGATGCAGGCTTGGGCGCTAAACAGGTCGCCGCTTCCTATGATGATTCTATCGCCGACGTGGCGTTTGACTTTGGCGAGGAAACTCCACTGGCTTGGCCCGATGTATCGCTGCACCACGGTCCGGCCATGCACGGTTGCCGCGGCTAGACCGGTCTCGAAGGCGCCGTCGAGAATACGAAAGAAATTGCTCTCTGACTCGGATGAATCGTCGATACCGCGGCGCATCTTCAGTGTCACGGGGGCACGGCCACCGACGGCTTCGTATACCCGGCGAATGATTTCGAGCGCAACATCTGGCTGAGAAAGATGAAACCCGCCACGGCAGCGACCGAGCACCTTGCGCACCGGGCAGCCAAAGTTGATGTCGATTACGTCATAGCCGGCTTCGACCATATCTCCGGCTGCCAGAGCAAACTGCTCAGGGTCAGCCCCCATGAGCTGCCCGCCCACCGGATGGTCATCGGGGGCGACACTCAACGTCTCTCGTCGGGTCTTGCCTTTTTGAGTGACCAGCTTGTCGAGCACGACCTCGTTGATGGCATAAGGCGCCCCGAACTGCCGGGCCATCCGCCGCATGGACAGATCGCTATAGCCGCTCAGCGCCGCTTGAACAAAGGGTACCTCAAGTTCGAGTTTTCCAATGGTCAGCATTCGTAACCTGCTGTGATCCCAACCTAGTCGTCCGGCGGTACATCCTCCACCGGCACACCAGGCCCCAGATTCACTCTGGGTGTCTTGGATTTGCCATGTATAGCCGCGTCGAACAGTAAGTCTCCCTCCGGGCTCTTGGCCGGGGTCAGTCCGCGCTGAGAAGCCTCGGCAGATGAAGAGAACAATCGCCGCTTGCCCTTGTCAGTTTGTATATCGATCTTGCTGCCTTTGGCAAAGTATTCTTTCCCGCCCAGCACCGCTGTAACCTCCTCAAGCGAGGCTTGGCCTAGCTTGATCGACAGATAGTCGATGATTCGATCTTCGATCCCCTCGATCTGTCCAAACATGCGCGTGCCGTGGATCTTTCCCGGGCCGGTCATTTCTACGGCGGCTGATGGGCAATTCCGACCGAGTTCCTCCGCAGCCTTGATTTCTTCCTTGGTTGCCAATAGCAGGATGGACCGCTTCCCTTGCTCTGAAAGCTCAATGACGTGAGAGATCGAATCGACCCCCAGGTAGTTGGTGCCGGGGGTCATGCACACTATCGCATCGACCGACCGGTCTCGCCGGGCGTAGTCTAGGGCGACGCTGCAACCGACGCTGGCCCCTATGACGCCGAATCGACTCAGGTCCACGTTTGGCTGCTCGGCCAACCACGCATAGGCAGCCATCACGTCGCGGTACATCTCGTTGAAGACCTCCGGATCCCGTTGTTCGACGTGGCTGCTCAAGTTCATTGATGTTGGTTGAGTGCTATCGCCATGCCCGCGCAGGTCGATGGCCAGCGAGGTGATCCCGCGGGCACGCAGGGCTGTTGCAAGCGGTTTCCAGGCCGAGCGATCCGAGCGAAACATGTGCAAGAGGATCACAGCAGGAGCCTTGCCTTGCCCATCGGCTGGGAGAAAGGATGCCGCTAGCTGAACGCCGTCCTCGGTGGTGAACCCCACTACTGTCGGTTCATTGGCTGCGACCGGTGCCAAGTGAATTAGCCCGAGCAGTACAAATGTTTTCTTGAGTATACTTAGCATGGTCATTTCCTCCGTCAGTTCAATCACAGCGGCTCGTCGTCATCGCCCATCACTGTCCAGTTTGGCTTACTTGACTCCACGGTGACCGCAGCCACATGATCGTGGAAGTAACAATGCTGAATTCTCCAATCCCGTCCTTCAAACGATAATTGCATGTGTTCTCGGTCCTTAACGGCCGTCAACTTGCAATCTCCGAATCGGCCTATGCCCACTCCGTTCGCTTTGAGTACCGCTTCCTTGGCGGTCCATAGCCGACAGAAGGTCAGCCACTCGCGATCTCGAAGCAGCGACCATTCCTCCTCGGCCGCCAAGGCGTCGAACATTTCCACCCGCCGAGGCGCAACCGGTTCCAAATCGATCCCCACCGGCCGATCAGAAACCACCGCCGCCGTCCAAAGCGGCTTGTGGGCCACCGACCAGTATACGCCATCGGTAGGCAGGGGTTCTCCCGATTCAGCCTGCCGCCATTCCCGTACAGAGATCCCGGAAAGCCGGGCTGATTCTGCCAGGGCTAACCGAGATACACGACGCAGCTCAGTCGCTCGCTGATGGCGCGGTAAGGAATCGCCCTTGGGTACGGGCATCAAGACTGGGTGAAGGATCATTGCTTCTGCGGTCCTTGCTGCGGTCGCGTACACGAATTCCAAAGAACGGGCTGCATTGTAATCGACTGCCTGTAAGAGCGGGTGATAATCGTGTGCAAGGAAGGTGATCAAAATGTTGCACTACGAACGCAATATCACTACTTACCGGCTGCTTGTCGGAATGGGTCCGACCGCACGGGGGCTACTGATCCTCTTCTGCACACTGTTGGGCCTGGCGGCCAAGCTCCTTCATTGGGATCCAGCTGTTTGGGTTGGCTGCGCCGTCCTGAGCGGAATCACGCTGCTCGCGCATGTACTGTGTGACTTCTGGGATTAGCTCTCATTCGTCGGCCACAGCCCTGACACCGCGTGCTTCACGATTTTCTCGTCGAAGTAATTGGTTTCCATGCCGGCATCGACGACTACCGTCTGGGCATTGATGCCGCTGGAGCGTTGGCTCAGAAGAAAGGCAGCCACATTGGCGACTTCGGCAGTGGCTAATGCCTCATGGCGAAGAGTGGCCTGCTCGGCGAAGAGATAGTTGTCCACATAGCCAGGAATGCCGGCTGAGGCGCTGGTCTTGAGCAAACCTGCCCCGACCGCGTTGAATCGAACCTTGCTCGATTGGCTGAACGACTTAGCTAAGAAGGCCACCGACGAATCGAGCGCTGCCTTTGCGGGGGCCATGTATCCGTAGCTTTCGACGGTCATGCGCGTGGTCGAAATGGAGATGGTGACTACTGAAGCCGATTCACTCAGCAAACTCTTGAATGCATTGGCAACGGCAATCAACGAGAAGCAGCTCACATCTACCGCCTGGAGAAAATCCTTGCGGCTAACCTCGTGGAAGACGCCGGAGAAGTGCTCATAGTTGGCAAAGGCGATGGAGTGGACGATGCCATCGATCTGTTTGTGGTTCTTGGAAATAGCGCTGGCCAGGGCGTCGATTTGCTCCTGATGCTCGACGTCGCAGACATGAATTTTCCGGTCTGCGAGTAGCTTGGCCAAACTTTCCTTTCGCTCCGGCGAACGAACGCTGTAGATCACCTTAGCCCCAACCTCTTCCAAGGTGCGAGCGACGTGGTAGGCTACGCTGCGCTTATTGGCTACGCCCAGCACCAGGATGGTCTTGTCTTGAAGATTGAGAAAATCCACTGACTAACCTTCTTCCAGTTCGATCAGCGTGCAGGCGAACTCAACCCGGACTACGACCTTGCCGTCCACAGTGACGCGACCTGTCATGAAGTAGGCTCCGCCGAGTTCTTCATCGAGGCTGACGTTGATATTGAGTGTAGTTCCGGGTCGCACGATGTGCTTGAACTTGGCACTCTTGATCCGGGTCAGTACGGGTGTGCCCGCGCTCGACGAGCCTAGTCGGTTGGCGAGCAATAGAGCACCAGCTTGGAAGGCGCACTCGCAGATGAGCACGCCTGGCATCACCGCGTTTCCTGGATAATGGCCAGCAAAAAACTCAGCCTCAGGATCAACATTTTTGACAGCGAGAACTCGGTCCTTGGAAAGCTCGACTACCCGATCCACGTAGAGGAATGGCGGGCGGTGGGGGATCAGGGCACATATTTGTTCTTGGTTCACCGCGATGCCTCCGCCGTAGATCCGCAGGTCAGCAAGAAACTATCCACCTCGTTGGCGACGATCACGCCGTAGTTGATGGCCCCCAACCAGCCGGACATGATGATGCCAACCGATCCGGCATGGAACAAGCCGGCGATCTGCTTGGGCAGGTCCATGCTCACTTGCAAGCCTTCAAATTTTGTGCCGAACGTCGATCCCATGGCCTGCTGCGTGTAATGCTCGAAGGTGCGCGGTGTCGAGGCTTCGACGTGGTCTATTTTCTCCCGGACATCGGGGATGTACTTTTCAAGGCCGACGAGCGTTGTCTCGATCAATGCCTCTTTGTCGCGCTGGTATTCTTCTTCGCTCAGATTGGCCCAATCTCCATAGTTGGCGTTGGTCGAAGAGACCACCGCATAGCGGTCAGAGCCGGGCCTGGTGCTTGGGTAGTACATAGAGAAGGTTCGGCTGGTGATGTTCTTGGCACACAGGGCGGTCGAATCGAACTCCGGAGCAACCGACGTGAACAACAGGTCGCCGATGTAATCGAGCTTTTCGCCCTTCCTGATTCCGATGTAGACCTGGGCGCTACTGTTGTTCAACCGGACAGCCTTGGCTTGCTCGGCGAATTCATCACTGAATTGATCATAGCCGACCAGCTTCTCGATGGTCGTCTTCAGGTTAGCGTTGGAGAGAATCGCCCCGGCTCGAATCTGTTGGCCGTTGACTTCGGCGCCGACTACGCGACCTTGCTGGACGAGAATGCGTTCAACATGACACTGCTTGCGCACGTCCACGTTGTTGGCATCCATCTCTTGCTTCATCAGCATGATGAGCTTGTCAGTGCCGCCCTGAAAAATGTAGACGCCCCTGCTCATGAAGTTTGAAAACACGATCCCATAGGTGATGGCTGGGTCGTCCAGCGTCGAACCGTTCGCGTAGGCGATGGGTTCCATCAGAAGACGCCATACCTCGGTGTGGCCCGGGAAGAATCTTTGGAGGAGATCACGGGTGGTCTCGTTGTTGTCGTCGTAGAAATCCATCCTGCGAACCGTCTCGAAGAAGGATTCGACGGTCTCGGGTTTTACCCCGAAGCGCTGCACCAGAATCTTGATGAAGTCATTCTTGTCGAAGGTGGTTTCAAGCTGAAACTGAGGATTATCGAAGCGGATGCCTTTGAGCTGCACGATGCTGTCCGAAATTTCCTGGGTCCAATACTTGCGGCAGCTCTTGATCATGCCAATGGGGAAGCCGTGCAACGAAATGTCGAAGATGTGCCCACCCTTGCGGCGGAACCAGGTAGCCATCCCGCCGAAGTTGTAGTGCTGCTCAAGCAGTAGCACCGAGCGCCCCGCCTTTGCCAACTGATTGGCGGCAGTCATGCCTGCCAACCCGCTGCCGATGACGATGACGTCGTAGTAGTCTCTTGCTCCGCGCAACCGATCAGCGACCATAGCTTCCCTATTGCTTGGCTAGCACATGCATGTTAGCCATCGAAATTCCGCTCAATAAAGCACCAACAATGCCCAAGAAGCCTTGATCTGTACCGCAGATGAACAGGTTCTTCAACCGCGTGCAGCCATCCCGCCGCTTGGAGGGTGCTCCGTACACGGCTCCGTTGAGATGGCCGGTGAAGCGTTCGATGGTCAGCGGGGTGAAGAAATCCGTGAAGGTGACCCGCTGCCTGAACTCAGGAACGTACTTGATGGCTGTGTCCGCGATGTGTTTGTAGCAGTCCCGCTTGGCCTGCTTATAGGCGTCAGCGTCCAAGGCTGACCAGCGATCATAGTTGGCTAGCGAGGTCAGACGAACCATGCCTTCGGTCAAATGCTCGTGGTCCCGATAGTTGTTCGGGCAGCAGATCACCCCGCTGCGGGGGTCGATCAACCCGTCGGGGCGGGCATACTCGAAGTGATCCATGTCACTGAAGAAGACGATAGCGGGCTGATGCCCCAATTCTGCCGGTGTGCAGTCCAAGCAAGAAATGGACTCCACGAAGGACAAGCGGCCAACCTCGCCCGTTGGCGGAGACTGATCCGCATCGGAGCAGAGACGCATGGTTTCAATGTAGCCAGCCGAGGAGAAAATCGTGTTAGCCGTGATGGTCTCGCCAGAATCCAACACGAGCGAGGCGACTTGACCATTGCTGATTTCGAGCCGCTGAACACCGCTTCGCGTGCGTAGCTTCCCGCCTAGCCCTTTGTACTTTCGGACCAGCGTCTTGAGGATTGCACGCACCCCATCGCGCGGACGAGCGAACCCCTGGCAGTACAGTGACTTGAATAGGGTTACAAAGTGGGTGAAGTCCATGTCCTGTTCTTGGGCATTGCCGTAGAACATCAGCGGGCAGAGCAGCATGTCGATCAGCATCGGATCGGATATATACTCAGCCAGAACCTTCCGACTCGACCGAGGCGTAACATCGATGGCTACGTCGTCGTAGGCTTCGACGTCTGCCCACAGTCGGGCAAAGCCGTCGATTTGATGGGGGAATTGCTCAGCCACATCCGAAACCAGCAGAGCACCACCGTTGTCGAAGCGCAGTTTCTTCCCCGGAAATCGAATCTCCGAAAAATTCTGCTCTCGGAGATCGAATTCGTCATGCGAAATGCGCAACTGGCGCAGAAGCTTGGGCAACGGGCCTTGCTTGGTGCCTTTGGGGGCATAGTTGGTTAGGGCGTGCAGGCCGACGTCGAATTGGCGACCTTGCAGCGTGTAGAAAGAATTCAAGCCGCCGTAGACTTCGTGGCGTTCCAGAATGCAGACCCGTTGGTCGAAATAAGCCAAGCGGATTCCAGCCGCCAAACCCGACATGCCCGCACCGATGATGACCGTATCGTAGTGCATGGCTTTTCGGCGAAGTCACCAGATCGAAAGGGGTACCCCGAGCTTAGGAGAGAGGAAGCCAGCTAGCCTGCCGCGGTGTCTGCACCCACCTCACTGAAGTGAGGTAGCAGGTAAGAGGCACAACTGTCCAAGGACGCCAAGTGAGGATAGTCCTCTTTGGGCACTTCGATCTTGTATCGCTTACGCAACTCCATGACGATGTCCAAGAAGTCCATGGAGTCCAGGTCGAGCTGATCGCGTAGCGGTTGGTCACTCTTGACCCCGTCCAACTCCGAATCCGGAGCGACTACCGAAATGATGTCCAACACAATTTCCTTGACCTGTTGTTCCGTCATGGCGCCTTGATTACCTCAACGTCTAGTGGTTCTGGCCTCGGCTACACAGCCGTTGTGTCCGGGCTTCGCCGCACGATGACGGCTGAATTGATGCCCAGCATACCGAAAGAATTATTCAAAATATAGTCCACCCGGCCCGCATCGACCGGATTGTTGATTACCAGATTCCGCATGGCACATTTGGGGTCCAGGTCCTCCACGTTGATGGTCGCATGGACCATCCCGTCATCAAAGGCCCCCAAGTTGCCGGCCAATTCCAGGGCACCGGCTGCCCCCATGGCGTGTCCGATAAAGCTCTTCGTATTATTGACATGCACATTTTGAAAATCGCCGAAAACCTGCCGAATAGCGATGGCTTCCTGCTCGTCCCCGATTTCGGTCGAGGTGGCGTGCGTGTTGATAACATTGATGTCGCTTGGGCTCAGCTTGGCTCGTTCGACCGCCAAGGTCATACACTCAGCCAGCCGCTCCGGATTCGGCAAGACAGGATCGGTGGCATCTGAGTTCATCGCATAGCCGACCAGTTCAGCCAGAATCTTGGCCCCGCGCTTGCGGGCACTGCTGAGGCGTTCCATCACAAAGACGCAGCCGCCCTCAGATACGACGATGCCGTTGCGGGCTTTGTCGAACGGACGGGATGCTTTGGCTGGGTCGCTATTGGTGGCCAAGGCGTTTTGGGCGGCAAAACTGGCGAAGATGCCGAATGAATGCGTCGCCTCGGAAACGCCACCGGCCAGGGCAATGTCAACTTCGCCAAGGCGGAGCATTTGGGAGCCTTGGATCAATCCAGCGTTTCCGGCTGCACAGGCTGCCCCAATGGTGTAGTGAGGCCCAAATACCTTCATGTTGAGGGTGACTTCACCGGCAGGGTTATTGGCAACGGTGCGTGGATTGTGGTGATGCGACCAATACTTCGTGTCGTAGTCGAACTCCCCGATGGCTGCGATTTCATTTTCGGTCTCGACGGTGCCATGCTCGGTGACGCCGAGGAAAATCCCCACCCGGCGGGTATCCAGCCCAGTCAGATCGAGTTGAGCATTCGCAGCGGCTTCATTTGCGCAATAAATGGCGATGGAGCCAGCTCGCGTACCCCGACGGCGTTCCTTGCGGCCTTGGTGCTTGGTTTCCTCGTAGTTGCACACCCCAGCCAGCACTTCGCCCATGTAGCGGGTTTCGATCCGGCTCACCCCGGATTCCCCGGCTAGGAGCTTTGTGCGGAGCGTGGCAAGGTCGTTGCCCAGCGGCGAAGTCAGCCCAACCCCAGTAATGACGATGCGATCCGATTCAGTCATGAGAAGGCCACGGCGTCTCCAGCGCACACCCAAAGCTGGGTCGAAACAGCGACCCCGCCAAAACAATTGAGCAGGGTACCCTATCGCAGATTGCCCCGGAATGGAACTCCCTCATCGTTCCCAAGCGGAAGCGGAAGACGACAGCCCGTCGGCGATAGGGGCTAGGTTTCGCTGGTAGAGCCACCCAGCGAGGCGATGAGCCGCTCCAAACCCTCTTCGGTGGAAACGCTGACTCGGTAGCCAAAATCTCGCTGGGCTGCCGAAATGTCGAAATAGTGGGATTTTGCCAATTGTGATGCTAGAAAGCGGGTCATCCGTGGCTCGGACCGCAGGCCCAAGACCTTCCAAAGCCCTTCCAGGACCGCCCCAACTCGGTAGGCAGTCCGGTGCGAAATTGAGCGTTGAACGGTGGGGGCGCTGGCTCGTTCCAGGACTTCATTGAGCCATTCCCAGAGGTTCACCGGCTTGCCCTGGCTGATGAAATAGGCTTTCCCAGCACATCGGCAGCCCTCTCCCAGCTCTTCAGCCGCCCGGACGTGGGCATCGGCTACGTTGTCGATGTAGGCGATGTCCACCAGATTCTTTCCCTGGCCTACCTGCACCAGCTTGCCCATTCGGGCGCGTTCGATGATCCGCGGAATCAGATGAGGATCTCCAGGCCCCCAGATGAGGTGAGGACGCAGGGCAGCGGTTCTTAGATTTGGGCTGTTTGCCTCCAAAACCATTTGTTCAGCTCGGGCCTTGGTTTCAGGATAGGGGGCTAGGTATCGCTGCGGATAGGGTTGTGATTCATCGACGCCGCACAACGGTTCGTCACCGAAGACGACGCTCGGGGAACTGGTGAAGACAAGTTGGCCTACGCCGCTCGACTTGCAGGCTTTGAGGACGTTGCCGGTGCCCTCGACATTGACTGCCCAGAAATCTCGCCGCCGCCCCCACACCCCGACATGGGCAGCCACATGGAATACGGTGTCCACGCCAGTGCACGCCTTGATGATTCCTGCTGCGTCGCAAATGTCGGCTTGAACAGTGGCGATGCCTGCCTTGTCGAGATCGGCATAGCGGCGCCGGCCCAGGGCGGTCACTTCGTGCCCCCGTTGATGAAGCAAGCGGGCGATATGCCCGCCGACAAACCCCCCCCCGCCAGTGACAAGTGCTTTCATGGGCTAAACTTCTTTGCCCAAAGGGCTAGTTTTTGGCGGTCGATCTTGGCATTGTGCCGCACATCGACGGGGAAACTGCGATGAAACAAGACCGTCTCGATTTCGCGGGTCAATTCGTTGGCTTGACCCAGCTCCAACAGTTCAGCAGCTATCTCAGTCCTGCGCGTGCCCTTGGGGAACCGCCCCGGATGCGGTTCTACGGTGATGATGGGGCGTTGCCGACCCTCAGGCCCGACTCCCACCAGGGCGGATCGCGCGACGGCGGCGTGTTCGTTGAAGATGGCCTCGCAGCATATCGAGAACATGGTGCCCGAATCAGTGATGACCCGATGTGTTTTTCGCCCGCAGAACCACAGCCTGCCCTCATCGTCCAGGTAACCGATGTCGCCCATGCGGTGCCAGACCAAGTTATTCTCTTGGATTTTCGCGAGGGCTGTCGCTAGGGGCAGGGCTGCGTAGGTCTTGGTTACGACTGGGCCTGAAACGACGATCTCGCCATGCGTGCCCCTTGGTGTGTTCAACTCGTCGGTCCAGTGATCCACGGGTTGATCATCAATCCGCATGATGCGGAGGGAGATTTCCGGGCGCGGTTTGCCCACGCAGATTCCATGCCCTTGCCGGGTCAGGCGGGCAGTCTCGTTCTTAATTTCAGAACCGCTGATTGAAGCGACGGGCAGTCCTTCGGTCGCTCCGTAGGGTGTGTGCACATCGGCACCGTCTGGCAGAATCCGGCGGACATTGTTGATAAGTTGCCAGCTAACGGGGGCACCGGCGATCAAGACCCGCTTCATGTTTGGCAGTGTGATATGGCCCTCGATGCAATAGGCGGCCACCCGCTTCCACACAGCTGGCGATCCAAAACTGCTTGTGGTGTTGTACTCGTGGATGGCTGACACGAGCGTGGCAGGGTCAGCCAAGGCGGGTCGGCTGGCGTCCATGTCCGGGATCACGCTGGTCATGCCCATGGCTGGGCAGAAGAGGGCGAACAGAGGAAAACAGGAGAGGTCGACCTCGCCCGGCTCGATGCCATAGCAGGATTGTATCGATCGTACCTGGGCTGCAAACATCCCGTGTTCGTAGACGACGCCTTTGGCTGCTCCGGTCGCTCCGCTGGTAAAGAGGATGGCTGCTTCTTCGTCGGCGGCCGGCTCGATGGCGGTGAATTGATCAGTCGAACGGGCTTCGAGTTCTGTAAGCGTAGGTCCACCCCAGAACCCTCGTCGGCCAACCGTGATGACCTTCTTGACCGAGCGGAAAGAAAATCGCTTCAACACCCGCACCACCTGAGCCAGCGGAACACCGATGAAGCCCTCGGGTTTGAGTGTGCGTATGCATGACAGCATCCGCTTGACACCCATTCCCGGGTCGATCAACACCGGGACCGCCCCCACCTTGAGCATGGCAAAGATCAGACCGATGAATTCGATGCCCGGTTTGACCATGACCAAGGTGCGCATCCCGCGAACAATACCAGCCTCAAGCAGGCCGTTGGCATAGCGGTTGGTTAGTCGCTCCATTTCCAAGAAGGTGATCTGCTTGCACGAAGCACCGCCCTGGTTTGCAGCCACCACGCAAGGTAGCTCGCCGGACTGCTTAGCCATGGATGCCAGGTGCGCAGCAATGCTGTTGCCCCCAGCCGTGGCGGGCTTGGTCGATTTTGATTGAAAAGGAGGTGAAGTCGCAGACAACACACGCACCCCTGAGCATAGACTGAAAGAAAACGTTTCAAACCGAATATACGGCCTAGCCAATGACCTGTCGAAGTTGCCAGGAAGTGCTAAGACACCCACGCTCCGCGGCTATCGGCGCTCTATGGGCCTCTGCTGTCGTAGCGCTGGTTGCCTTCGAGTTGCTGTGGTACGATCAGCCTAGACTACTTGAGCCAGCACGAACAGCGGAAGGGACGCATGCAGGAAGTCAGCGAATACACGCGGTTTTGCCCGGATAATCCGAGTGTGATTATTTCGGATGCGGTCTGCGCTGCCCGTCGGCGGAGTCGCTTCCCTCAGTGCCCAGGCTGTCGCTTCAACGAAGACGAAACGCGTGAAGTAGTTACCGGAGTAGCCATCTCCAACCGCGCCGTCCAGATCGACAAACGCCACGTTATCGAGCGCGTCTTCGTTGGCCATCAGGTGCTGGCGAAGTACCCCGAGCCCCTGAACGAAGATGTCGCCTGGCTGATAGGCCATGCTGCGGCGTCGTATTTGCGCGGGTCGCTGCGCGGATTGGATCGATCTGATCCGAATTCGAGTTCCGTTGTGCTGGCCCGGGACGGGCGAAGCAGCGGCGAATCGTTGTCCAAAGCACTGGCGGAGGGCATCCGATCTACCGGGGCAACCGTGATCGATATCGCCAAGGTGGATCTTCCCCAAATGGTCTTCGCGGTGAATCGATTGGATGCTTGCGGCGGGCTGATGACCACGGGTAGCCACGCCCCCGCCGACTTCAACGGATTCAAAATTGTAGGCAAGGCCGGCCGTGCGGTCGCCCCGGAAACTGGGCTCGCCGACATCGCCCGCATTGCTCAGAACATGGTCAAGCATGACACCGGAATGGAAGGGGCGATGCGGTCGCTGGACTTGAGCGATGAATACCGCTCTTCGGTGCGTGCCTATCTTCATCAGGTTCGCCCCATGAAGGTGGTGATCGACGCCTCGAACGGGATGGCAGGCCGGTGGCTGCCCTTCTTGTTGGGAGATATCGAGGGGCTGGATCTGATCATGATCAACGATGATCCTGAGGTCAGTTTCGCCCACGATCCCGATCCGCTAGAGCGAGAGAATCTCATTCAGCTTCGCGAGAAGGTGTTGGACACGGGGGCTGACTTTGGGGCATGCTTGGACTCGGATGCGAGCCGCATCGTCTTTGTGGACGACAACGGAGATGTTGTACGCAGCGACCTGATCACCGCGCTCTTGGTGGGCCCGGCGCTGGAACGGTTTCCGGCTTCGACCATCGTCCACGACCTGCGCAGCAGCCGCGTCGTCATTGAAGAGATCAGAAATTCAGGTGGCGTGCCGCGCCGCGAGCGCGTGGGTCAGCCCTTTATCCAGAAGGCGATGGCTGAGTCCAAGGCTGCCTTTGGCGGCGGCCTGGGCGGGCGGTATTTCTTCCGAGAGAACCACAACTGCGACTCAGCTTCCCTGGCGATGGTGCAGATCATGAACTTGATGTCTGCGCGTGGCATGGAGCTGAGCAGGCTAGTCAAACCGCTCCTCCGCTACGCGCACAGTGGACAACGCTACAGCAAGGTCAACGATGCTCAGGCGATTATCCGCAGAATCTCGGTCGAATATGTTGATGCTCGCGTTGACTTCTTGGATGGCGTGACCGTACGGAGCAAGGAATGGTGGTTTAATCTGCGGCAGAGTGCAACGCAGTTGACGCCGTCTTTGGGTTTGATCGTGGAAGCAGACAACGAAGAATTGATGCAACAAAAACTGGAGCAGGTCACCGCTCAAATTATGGACTGCGACTAGATCGGCGTTTTGCTGACCGAGGCTGTGCTCTACGAACAAGGGGGGCGAATGAAGGATCCGATACATTTGAACCTGAACTGCGGCGTGGAGATGGCTGCGGCTCCGATGCCCGGCAAACACGTTGTCGCCATGGAATTCCGCATTTTGAGCGGGACTGCCGAAGAGCCCGAGGACAAGTTGGGCTTGGCCCGTCTGGTCAAGGAAACTATCGACAAGGGAACAGGCAAGCGCAGCGGGCGCGAATTGCTGGACGCGTTTGATGATATTGGTGCGCCCACTGGTGCCTGGGTGGGCCGGGAAGCTGCGGGGTTTACTTGCATCTGTTTGCCGGAATTCCTGGAACAGGCCGTTGGGCTGCATGCTGAATTCTTGCGCACGCCGACCTTTCCCGAAGATGCGGTCAAGACTGCGATTGGCCTAACCGAACAGGAAATCGGGTCACTGGAAGATGATCCGCCTTCATTGGCGGACAAATACATCGAGCGATACGGCCTGGGCCCGGTGCTGGGACGATGCCCCCTTGGGGAGCGTCACACCTTGGCACAAATCGGGCGCGAGGACTTGGTTCAACACTGGCAGCAGCAGTATTGTACGGGCCGCATGCAGTTCAGCATCGCCGGAGCAGTCGATCCTGATGCAGTCGCCAAGATTATTCAAACTCATTTCGACGGTTTTGGATCTGCGGCACGGGTTGGCCGGGATGGCTGTGGATTTACGTTTGAACCAACCCGGAAGCACTACGACAAGAAGATCGAGCAGGAGCAAATCGCGCTTTGCTTCCCCGGGGCTGCGGTCGGCGACGACGATTACTCAGCCATGCGGATCATGTTGGGCGTGCTGTCGGGCGGAATGAGTGGTCGACTGTTCACCGAGGTGCGAGAGAAGCAAGGGTTGGCGTACGACGTTCACGCCATGGCTGAGAACCCCCGTGGGCAGGGCATGGTTTTTGTTGCCGCTTCCTGCAAACCCGATGTGGCCGACCAGACATTCCGAACTTTGCTCCGAGAATTGGAACGGCTTAGCGAGGATCTAACCGACGACGAGGTCTCGCGTGCCCGCAGCCGAGTCATCGCCCGGGAAGAGACCATGGCTGACATGACCCGTTCACGTCGGGGCACGCTAGCCGCCGATCTTTTCCACCATGGCCGACCCCGTTCTATCGATGAGCGGTTGGCAAAAATTCGCAAAGTCACTCGAGAAGATGTGATCGCCTATCTATCAAGCCATCCGCGCGACCGCATGAGTATTGTCACGCTTGGTCCGTGTGGATTAGCTGATGCCCAAACCGCCGACACGATTGGAGCCTTGCCAAATGAAGACGGATAACCACTTCGGCGCCCACACCCTGCCAAACGGATTGCGGATTGTCGTTGAGCAGATGCCCGATACGCGCTCGGTGGCGGCTGGGTTCTTAGCCCGGACCGGAGCGCGGGACGAGGTTCCAGAATTAGCGGGCATATCGCATTTTCTCGAACACATGTGCTTCAAGGGGACTACTAATCGCACCTGGGAACAAATCAACACCGAGTTCGACGACATCGCCGTCGATTACAACGCCTTCACCAGCGAAGAGCGAACGTTCTATTATGGCTGGGTGCAGACCGAGAACCTCGAGAAGCAGATTGAGCTGTTGGCGGACATGATGCGCTCTCGGTTGCCGGCTGAAGAGTTCGACATGGAGAAGAAGGTGGTCTTGGACGAGATCGCCCGCTCGAACGATCAGCTCATGCATGTCGCTTATGACTTCCTGCACAACACCGCCTTTGACGGTCATCCGCTCGGTTGGCCAGTGCTGGGCCATGATGCTACGGTCGAGGCGCTGACCCGGGAGCAAATGTCAGCCTATTACCAAGAGCGCTATGCTCCCAATAACTTGATCCTCATCGCAGCCGGCGATGTCACTCTGGAGCGTGTCATTGAACTTGCCGAGAAATTCTGCGGCCAATGGGAGAGCGGCCCTGCCAAGCCGGAACGGCAAACGCCGAAGATGAAGGTTGGTTCTGTCCTCAAGCAGCTCGATCAGTTCGGGCAGCAGATCGTCGCCCTGTGTTATCCGGCTCCGTCCTCGGTCGATCCGCTCCATGAGACCGCCAACGCAGCTGCCAGCATCCTGGGTGGTCAGAATTCCCGCTTCTTCTGGAATATCGTTCAAGAAGGGATCAGCCCGGACGCCTCGTGTTATCGGATTCCCTACTGCGATTACGGCATGACCCTGCTGTGGGGCCAAGCTGACCCACAAAACTGCGAACGACTGCTCGAAGCGATGCAATCTCAGGCTGAAAAGATCGGTACAAGCAAGGTGGACGAGCAAGAGGTTCAGCGGGTCAAGAACAAGCGGCGTACATCGCTGGCCGTCGAATCCGAGGCGCCATACTACCGGTTGGTGCAGATCATGGGCGATGTCGATCTGCTCGGCGCCCCGCGGAGCATCGATCAGCGGCTGGCGGATGTGGATGCGATCACCGTCGATCGCATCGCCGAGTATTTTGAAAGCTATCCATTCGATGCCCAAGATCGACTATTGATCAGCGTGGGACCAAGGGACTGGCAGGGTCAAAACTAGACAGGGCCGCCCTCCATAGGCAGCAACCCAATAAGACTCGAAATCAAAAGAGGACCAAGCGGACCAGGGATGAGCACCACCAAGCTACTCGAAGTACGAAGAATTTACTCAGCCGACCCACTCCGGGCGCCGGCGGTGAGCATCGCCTCCCCTTCCCGGATTCCGGTCAGCATGGTCGGCCTGCTTACCCTGGCCATCGCAGGGGCGTGGATATATGCCGCGTGGTTTCCGGCAGACAAGTTCATGACCGTTGCTCTGTTCAGGACCGAGCTAAATCAGCCGGGCGGGATCCTCGGTTCGTCGGGTTTATTCGGTGCCCCTCCGCCAGAATTGGCCAACCCAACCCCGCCGGAGGGCGAAGAATCGGTGAATGGCGAAGAGGAAGAGGGCGATGAGCCAGCGGTTGTTGGCCCTACCATTGAGGAGCTGAGAACCGAGGCAAGGAGGATTACAACACACTTGGTAGCTGACATGATGCTCTGGCTCACGGTGATGACCGTCGCAGGCTATTACTTGGCGTTTTCCGCCGGCGCTGCCATCTCCGGCTTACCCACAGTCGATCATGCCAAGCGACGTCCCCTGCTCATGATGGCCACCATCCTGGCCATGGCGGGCTGTTGGATCGGTTGGCGCTTGTGGAACTTTGATCCGGTTGGCTGGGGCGAAGCAAGCCTGAGCGATTCGCGGGCTGAGATAGCCCTTGCCGTTGTAGTGGCACTCGTTTCGTTCCTCCTTGCAGCTACGTTGCCCCGGTCGGCAGCGGGCTTAGCGTCGCTCCTGCTTCTTGTAGCTCTAGGTTGCAGCGCGGTCTGGGTATTGGGGTGCGTGGGCGCGGAGGACCAGTGGGTTCCACCGTGGAAGGAGCTGAATCGCGGGTATCCAATCGAAGCGCCGCGGTTCGCAGCATTGGCTGGGCTGGCGATTGCGGTGCTAGCCGGCACCCAAGCTAGCCGTCATTTGAAGAAGCTCCGCTCAGTGGCCAACTGGGTGGTGTGCTTGGCTGTGCTCTCCACGGTGGTGGCCATAGTCTATGCCGACCAATTTGGTGGATTTCAGCAGAATTCGCCCGGCATTGCCGTCTATGGCAAGATTGCCCTGGCCCAATTGGCTTACATCCCGGTTGTGGGTGGGGCGTTGCTGCTCAAGTTGCGCTAGGTTTGGTTTCCATTTCTCAACCCAAGAGAATATGCTTGAGGCTGGCGACTCTGGGTCAGCCGAGCCTATCCAATTTGGGGACTAAGCTATGAAGAATCCGAAATTTGACGTCTTGTTCCTCGACTTCTACGGCACGGTGACGGGTGGGGACCGCCAGGCTGTTGAGGATGCTTCGGTCCAGGTCGTGGCTGAGCTAGGGCTAGCCATGAGCGGGGCGGAGTTTGCAGAGGCGTGGGGGCGATTATTCTTCACGGCGGCGGATGACCGCAATCATCAGCGTTTCGCCAACCTCTACGAAATCGAATGCGAAAGCCTGGTTGCTACGCTCGAATCCCTCGGTCACCGTGGCGTTGATCCTGAGCCTTTTGTGAATCCGCTCAAAGCCTACTGGGCCAGTCCCTCGATTCAGCCCGAGGCCGCCGAGGCGTTGGCGGCAATGCCCATCCCCATCTGCTTAGTGTCAAACGCCGACACTGCCGACCTGCTCAGCGCAGTCGAGCGCCACAGCCTCCGCTTTGAGCACATCATCACCTCTGAAGAGGCACAGTGTTACAAGCCCGACCCCGCCATTTTTCGGCAAGCGATGGCAGCCATGGACGTGGCTCCAGATCGCGTCATTCATGCCGGGGACTCGTTGCATGCTGACGTGAATGGAGCCGAGCAGCTGGGAATCACCACCGCTTGGGTCTGCAGAGAGGGCCGAATTTTTGATGTCGGCGAGAAGAAACCGGACCACAAGGTTAGCTGCCTAAAGGAGTTAGGAGAAATCATCGGATCTGGCGCTTGACCGAGTTTGCCGGAATGCTAAAGACGTGATATACTTAACGAGAGTCAACTATTTCGATTGTTAGCAATTCTTGCGGGCCAAAGGGATTCTGGCATGATCGAGCAACCCGGGACGAGCAGACTAGGCCTGTTGGCGGTCTTCATGGCAGCCATTCTGCTCGCGGATGTTTGCTTGGCAGGTCCGCCAAAGAAGAGCGCGCACCGCAAATCTTCGCCGCGCATCAGGCCAACTAAGGTCGTGCGCCCGCGCCCGTCTCAGTCGAGCATCAGAAAGCCGTCAAAGAGCAGCCCGCGAACGCGTTTTGTCAAACCTAGCTCGACCTCTCGGCGAAGCAGCTACACGCCGATTCGTCCGAACACGAGTAATCGTCGCACGCCGACGTACACGCCAATTCGTCCCGCCAACCGAGGCAGCCGCTCCCAGGCAGGGACTCACCGCAATAATGTGCGGAATGGCTTGGGTGGTCGGCAGCCCGGTTCGGGGAATCACCAGCCCACACGGTTTCTTACGCCACGACATTCGACAACGCTCAGCAGTTCCGGGCGAGCGATCAGTTCAAGCAGTCCGGTAATCCGGACCCAGCACGGTACGATTCCCACTCTTGTTGGCAGGGAGCACCGACCCATTTTCGATCCACAGCCCAATCGCCGTGGCGTAGGGACTTCGCATATCACTAATCGGACACCAAGGAGCAACTCCCACCCCCATGTTCCGCGGTACGATTCGCATCGGACGGGCGGCTTGGTCGTCCAACGCCATGGAGATAGTTCCATCCATAGCTCACGCGTCGGTTCGAGGTACTATGCACCGCGAAGCCACCACAATCGCAGAGGCGTTCGCAGCTTCTGCGGCTCATCCTATGTGCGGGGTCACCGTTACCCGGTTTCCTCCTATGGGAGCTATTCGTACAGGCCCTCCCTGAGTTGGCCCAGATACGAATCAACCGTCGTCTATCGTGATGTTGAATACGTCGACCGCATCATCGAGCCGCTGCCGGTGGCTGAAGCGTGGTTGGCTGACGAAACCGTGGTCGAACCAGGATTGGCTATCTTGCCCGGAGCAGACGAAGCCCGGCAGCAATCGCTCGTACCGCTTCAACAGGGCGACCAGGCCTTCCGGGCTGGTCAATACGGCGAAGCCCGCCGTCATTACATCCGGGCACAGATCGAGTACACCTATTTCGGCGAGGCGTTGCTAGCTTATGCCATAACTCATTTCGCCGAGCAGGAGTTTGGATTGGCTGCCCTCACCATGCGTCGGGCACTGGCTCACTCTCCAGATTTGATCCACAACCCAATCGATCTGGTGCGATTCTATGGCGACGGGGCCAAGCTGGATGCTCACCATGAGCTGCTGCAGAACTACCTTGTCCAGAACCCCGCTTACACCGACGGTTGGCTGTTGCTGGCCTATGTTCGATTTGCCCAGGGTGATCCCAGCGGGGCGTTGTCTGCGCTCGACCGCGTCTTGGCCATTGGCCCGGCTGAGACGGTGGGCCAATTGCTCCGCGATGCGGTCATCGCTGTCCTGGACGCAGGCCCAGCCCCTGAGCAATCCGGCGTGCAGGTTCCGCCCATCAGAAACTCGATGTTCGCATCTTTGCCAACCATGCCTGAATAAGGTGGATGATCGCAGCTCTTGTTGCGAGCCAATTTTGCCGTCCTGCCTTGGTTTAAGAATTGACGAGGCCGACGCACCGCTTAAGATCATTGGCATGGTGCGATTGATCCAGCTTCAAATCGTTCTGCTGATCGCTTGTGCGGGCTGTCATCGCCCAGTCAAGCCGGTCGAACCCCTCACCCAAACTGTCAGCGTCGCAAACGCATCCGGTGTTGATCGGCTTTGGGAGGGCGCTCAGGAAGAGCTTCGGCGGCACCGGTTTAAGCTGGACCGCGTGGATCGACGCAGCGGCATCATCACCACTTTCCCGGTTACGAGCGAGAGTTTCTTTGAATTCTGGCGGCACGATGTAGACAGCAGCTACGACCGCATGGAATCAACCCTGCGGACAGTGCGGCGAACAGTGACCATCAGGATCGACCAGGACGCCGAAGATTCGGCAGCCGTGTTGACCGTCACGGTGGCGCGCGACTTGTTCTCGACCCCAGAGCGGCAGTTTAACAGTTCAGCCGCTTCGTTGCGCGTTTTCAGCAGCGCCCTCCCGGGGGTGGCTGGGGAACCCAGACTCAGCCGTGCTGACGACTACTGGATTGCTGACGGCAGGGACGGAGCCATGGAACGCCGCTTGTTGGAACGCATCATCGAGCGGTCAGGCGTGTTCTTCAGCCCGTGAACGGACAATCCCGGTTGCCCAAGCCCACACCCGCATTTGACGGCCCAGGCGTTGCGCTAGGCGCTGATCCTTGACAGCGTTGATCGGCCTCGGTTATATGCTTGGTCCGCTCCTGCCGGGGCGAGGGTGATTTGCAGCCACCGAATTTGCGGCACTGGGTTGGGCTGCTTTGTGCGACAGGTTTTGGCGTAGTTGACAGACATGATCCAGGTACAAAATCTCAGCAAGCGATACGGCTCCTTCAAGGCGGTGGACGGCATCAGCTTCCACGTCAAAGAGGGCGAGATCGTCGGGTTTCTTGGTCCTAACGGCGCGGGGAAGACCACTACGATTCGCATTTTGACTTGTTTCTTGCCGGCGGACAGCGGTTCCGCCTCGGTCACCGGTCACGATGTCTTTGGCGAATCGATGCAGGTCCGCAGCAACATCGGCTACCTGCCTGAATCGGCACCTCTTTACCCTGAGATGCGAGTCCGCGAATACCTAAATTTTCGAGGGAAGCTGCACCACATGGGGCGGGCGGTGCGCGAGCAAGCCATCGCCCGGGTGGTAAAAAGTTGTTGGCTGGGCGATTTCGTGGATAGGCTTATCGGGCAGCTTTCCAAGGGCATGCGGCAGCGCGTCGGCTTATCTGACGCCCTCATCCATGACCCTAAGGTCCTGGTGCTTGATGAGCCTACCGTGGGGCTGGACCCGACGCAGATTCGCGAGACGCGGAATCTCATCGCTGGTTTGGGTGAGCGGCACACTATTCTGCTTAGCTCGCACATTCTGCACGAGGTCGAGCAGGTGTGCACGCGAACCATCATTATCAATAAGGGGCGAATCGTAGCCAGTGGCTCGCCGGCTGAGCTTCGCACTCAGGTGGGGGCAGAGTCGAGACTCATCGCCGAGATCAAAGGGCCAGAAGCAGAAGTTCGTCAGGCAGTCTCAGCCCTAAATGGTGTGGGTGAAGTAGAGATTCGAGCTGTCGATGGCTGGAACCGTTTGGGGATCGAGCCTACCAACGGGGCGGATGTTCGGGAGAGCGTATTCAAGCTGGCCGCCGACCGCGGCTGGTCCTTGCGAGAGATGCGGCGAGAAGTAGCAAGCCTGGAAGACTTCTTCGTGAAAATCACGGCGGAGCAAAAGGGGGCGGGCTTGTAGTCGCACTAGAATGCCCGGGCAGTGGCCTTGCGACTTTCCAAACCAGATTCAAAAGACTAGATGACCCTTTTGCGAATTGCAGCGGAGTACGCCGCCATGCGAAACATCGGAACCCTAACCCAACGCGAATTGGCTGCTTTCTTTTTTTCGCCGATTGCATACGTCGTCTTGGCTGTGTTCCTGGGTGTGACCGGGATTTTCTTCGTCAACGACAATTTTCTCCCAGGGGAGGAAGCATCGTTGCGGGTCACCTTTGGATCTTACTTTCCGATTATTTTGGTCTTTGTGATCCCCATGCTGACCATGCGATTGCTCTCCGAGGAGTTTCGCAGCGGAACCATCGAAACGCTGATGACCGCTCCAGTCAGCGAGGTTGATGTAGTCTTGGGCAAGTTCCTGGGGACCCTGATCTTTTTCGTAGTGATGTTGGCCACCACTCTTCTGCACGTTGGTTTGGTCATGACCTACGGATCTCCCGATCTGGGGCTTGTGCTTAGTTCCTATCTTGGGCTCCTGCTGCTGGGCGGGCTGTACATCTCGGTGGGATTGTTCTTCAGTGCCTGCACCCGAAATCAGGTCATAGCTGTGCTGTGCAGTTTTGTGCTGTTGGCTATCTTTAGTTTCCTGGCCAACTACATCGCCCGTGACCTGGAGGGCAATTCGCGGGTGATCCTGCAGCACCTGTCCATCATCGCACACTACCAGGATTTTACGCGTGGGCTGGTGGACGTGAATCATCTGGTCTTCTTCGTGAGTACGACCGGGCTGTTCTTGTTCTTGGCAGTCAAGGCATTGGAGTCGAGACGATGGCGGTAGGGCAAAGCCAATCCCAATCCAAGTTCCAAGGTCGGCAGCTTCGCATTGGTGCCAACGTGCTTGTGGGCATTCTTCTGGTCGCTGCGATTGTTGTCGTTTTGCAGTGGTCCGCCCATCGCTTCGGCGGCAAGGCGGATTGGACGCGAAGCGGGGTCAACAGCTTGTCAGATGGCACTTGCAGCCTGTTGGCTGACTTGGACGAGAAGATCACCATCACGACTGCCTACTTCAAGACCGACCTGGAGGCGGAGGACCAAAAGAAATTTCGACAGGCGGCCACTGATCTAGCCGGCTTGTTTCAGGCGGAGAACCGCTCGCAAATCGAAATCAAGGCCTACGACCCGCTGCACGATCACGACAAGCGCGATGCCTTGCTATCCAGGCTGGCGAAGAAGCCAAAATTTGCCGAGCAATCTGCAAAACACCTCGAATTGGTGGCTCGATTCAAGGCTGAGTTTCAACCGGAAATTGCTGAACTTCTGGTGGCTGAGTCCG